>JAHDWY010000683.1 GCA_023384315.1 Candidatus Hydrogenedentota bacterium
AGGCCGAGTGTTACCGCAATTGGCTATACCACGACTACTGGGACACCTTCGCGGATTGCGACCCCTTGTATGCCGCCTGGCACGACATGACGTTGCCCTTGGAGTGGAAGCGGCACCTCTGCGCGGATGTGTATGCGATGGATACCGTCGATGCGGCGCGTATGGAGCAAACCTACTGGGGGGCGGGACGCGTTCATCCCAGCACCGACGCGATCACGGGGCTTCCCGATCTCCTGTTCGCCTACGATTTACTTCACGACGCAACGGACGCGCAAGGAAACTCGCTCTGGACTCCCGAGACCCGCGCGCTGGTCGAGCGCGACTTGTTTCTCGAGTACGTGATGGGCGCGGAACCTTACGCGGGCGGCGCGGGCGCAGCCACGAACGCAAACAACAAAGCGCCGCGCGTTTACAACGCTTTCGCCGCGATTGGGAAATGCCTGGGACTGCCTGAGTACGCCGACGTAGCCCTGCGTGGATACGAGATCGTGCGCGACGAATCGTTTCTCTACGATGGGTTCAGCAAGGAGAGTCCCGCCTATACGAATATGTACCTGTCCCAACTCATCGCGGTGCCGGAAACCTTGCACGGCTTCCAGTGGCCGGAGGGATTCCCGGGACGCAGCGGCACCGTGAACTACTTCGAAACCGACCAGCGCCTCGCGCTCATGTTGGAGGCCGTCGTCGATCAGCTCCATCCCGCGGGGCGATACCTTCCGCTTAGCGATACGAACGTCGCCACGCAACCGAGCGCGGGCATCCTGGAGATCGGCACGAAACGGTATCCCGGAAAGTATGCGGGGGTGCTGCACGCATTGCGTGGCAACGCGCGGCCAACGGACTACGGTCTCATTCATCTGTCTGAAGAGGCGCTGCAAAACGACAACCCGCTCGATCTGCCCGAGATCTATTTTCCCGCCTGGATGAACGCAATCCTGCGTCAGGAATCCGATGACAAAGATACGGTCGTGTCGCTAGCCTTTTCGCTTTCCGGCGGCCATCGTCATTCCGACAACCTGGCCCTCTTCTATGGGAACGAAGACTCCACGCTTCTTGGGGACCACGGGTACGTCGGCGATATGCCTGTGAACAAGTGGATCAAAAGCACGCAGAGTCACAACCTCGTGGTCGTTGACGACAAGGACCAAGAATTTGGCGAACGCGTGCCCAGCTTCCACTGGATGGTGACGAGCCCGGAGATATCCGCCGTGGAGGCGTCTTCCACGGCCTACCCGCAGTGCTCGGAGTATCGGCGCACAGTGGTGTTGCTCAAGGGACCCGAAGGCAAGAATATCCTCGTCGATATCTTTCGTGTTGCCGGCGGGGAGAAACATGCATATCGCATATTCAGCGAAGTTGCCGCGAGTGACTCGCAGGATGGTGAGATAGAGTTCGCGGGCCTCGATATGCCTGCCGAACCCCCACTGCCGCAGGTGGGATCTAGTCTCGCGTCCGAAGACATCTTCGGATTGCGCGATGTGCGCAAGGCGAATGCGCCGCCGGATTCCTGGCAAGCTACTTGGCGCGACGCCGGCCACGCGTACCGGTTGTGGATGCTTTCGACCACCCACCGGGTCGAGGCGTCGAACGGGCCCGGACAACAGACTCGTGACGACGCGGGACGCCGGGTCCGCTACGTGGATGCGGTGCGCGAAGGCGTGAGTATGGAGAGCACCTTCGTCGCGGTTCACGAACCGATGGACGAGGCCGGCACGCCGCGCGTCCTCGATGCGACGAGACTGGACGCGCCTGCCCTCGCCGGGCCGGACGCGGTGGCGCTCCGCGTGGAAACCGCGTGGGGCATTTACACGATTCTGAATGAGTTCGAAACTCTGCACGCGGTTGAAGATGTGACATTCCAAGGCGACCTCGGCGTCGTCTACCGCGGCGACACCGAGGCATGGGCCAGCGCCCTGGGCGCATCTGAGCTGATGGTGGCAGACCAGGGGTTCAAAGACGCGCCTGCGCATTGGGCTGGCGAGGTCGGCGAAGTATCGGGGCGGATGGTTGAATCCTCCTCGCCGCGTCCGAAGGGTTGGTCCGAGGATTCGCTTGAAGGCACGGTGTACGTTCGCTTGCGCGTCGGAGACTTATGGACGGGATTTCCCGTCACATCGTCGAACGATGCCGAAATCGCAGTTGCGCGGTTTCCCGTGCCGGCTGGCGCGACCGAATTTCAGCTTCGCGCGTGGCGTCGAGTACCGTTGAACACTCCATAGGCGCCGCTCCGTGGAGACTGAATCTGGTTGGGTTCTCGCTTTCGCGGGAAGGATGGTTATGACGAACATGCGAATCATCGTGTGCTATCAGTCATCTCCGTGCAGGGGATTTCCTAATACTCATACACGCGGTTCGCGTCTCGTCTTTGTCATTGGATCTGGTCACGGCAATTTTGGTCTTCCGGTGGCGCCAAGGGCTGCCGGATTCCGATAAGCAAGCACAGGTCACGAGCAAGTTGATGCCAATTCAGTTCGGCTTGGACGGCTCTGAGTTTCAGGGTTCGACATCGGGTCCAGCCGTGCAGGCCTTTGTCGCGAACATTCCTTCGACCTAAGTCCCGCGAGCCATCTTCACTCGATGGCCTATTGGAGCCTCCAGCCGTTGCGCCAAATCCGCCAGAAGTTCGGCCTCGACGGGACGGCTTACGCTGCGCCCGCGTTCGGTATTGGGACAGCGTTGCGACTTGACGGGGCATGTGTGGCAAACCACTTCGGTCACCTGGTATACCACCGAGGTTTTGTTGTTGTTCAACTTGCGCCGCCGCAACGCTTGCCCTGCCGGACAGCGCATCGAACCCGCCACCATCTGCACGTTGTA
>JAHDWY010000684.1 GCA_023384315.1 Candidatus Hydrogenedentota bacterium
TGTGTGTCTCGGAAGAACGCTTCCAGACCGTGCAGCCTGCGACGAACGGGTTCGCCTACGACCATGCCGCCCACCTGCTCCTGCCAGTTCCTGAACAGATCCGACTCGTAGAACCGGCGGCTCGCCTCCTCGCTTTCGAAGGATCGCAGGATGCCGTATTCGCAACCATCGGTGCCGGGTACGGGTGCGATCAGGTGGACACCCGTGGTTCCGGGCACACGCAAGGACTCGCGGGCGAACTCCCGCAAAGCCTCTTCGAAGGTTTGTTCGTATCCCGGCTTCACCTGCCGGGTAACTGCGATATGCACCACATCCATCAGCATCTCCAGGCGATGGGAGCCCGTACATCGTGCGAGCTACCCCGCCGCAAAAGTTGAGTCGGTTGTTATTTCAGGTTCTTGCGGGCGGGCGGGGCCTTGTGAACCATCGTGTAGGCGTATTCGATCCCCACGCCGTAGCCTCCGCCATGCTCGCGGAAGAGATCCATCAGCGCGTTGTAGTGCTCGCGATTTGCCCAGTCGCGTTGGAACTCCAGAACGGTGGCGACCGTCGTCATCCGCACCGCACCCGCCTGGACCATGCGCGAGAGCGCCGCCTCGTGGGCGGCCTGAGAGGTGCCTGCGCAGGCATCGTCCACGACGTAGATGTTGTACCCTTCTGCCAGCATGTTGAGCGTCGGCCAGGTGATGCAGACCTCGGTCCAGAGTCCCGAGAGAATGATGTTCTTCTTGCCGGTCGCCTTGATGGCATCGCGGAACGCTTGCGTGTCCCAGGAATTCATGCCGGTCCGCTCGATCGGCTTGTGATCCGGGAATACGTCGAGCAGTTGCGGCCATGTTGGCCCGCTGAACGATTCTGTCTCGACGGTGGTGATAATGGTCGGAATGCCGAACTCCTTCGCTCCCTTGGCCAACAGTAGGACATTATTGACCAGCAGTTGACGGTCGATGCCACTGGCGACGCCAAAGGACATCTGGGGTTGAAGGTCGATGAAAGTCAGGGCGCAGTTGTCTTGCGTCAACAGGCCGCCGTCGGTTTCGGGAAGGATGTTTGCCATGATTGAGTTCTCCTTGAAAGTAGGTTTGGGAAGAACTGTCCCAATCGGTTTTGGAGCTGGTCGTTCGTTCGCAGTATATTGAGGCTGTCCTCCTGTTCGAGATAGTCGAAAGGCTCCTGTTTTTCAATTCGCGTTGTAGCAAACTCTCTTTCATCGCGTTTCCTCACTGGCAATTATATTGCATGTTAACGATTGGCGCTGTTACCGTATTTCCGATATTCTTCGACCGCGTCGCGGACGGTCTCCTGACTCACCTGGCCGGTGCTGGCGCGACGCCGGCGCAGGATTTCGTCACGCTCCTGTCGAATCGCGAAATTGAGGTTTTCGAGTTGTTGGGCCGCGGGGCAACCGTCCGGGAGATCGCAGAGCGCCTTTGCCGAAGCGTGAAAACGATCGAGACGCATCGCGAACGAATAATGGTCAAACTCGGCTTGGATAGTAGTGCGAAACTGGTTCGCCAGGCTGTGGAGTGGGTCACCGAAGAGGATCGCAATCAAGAACAACTCGTAACCTAGGACATGCTGTATATCAGTGAAAACGTCTTATGCCGAGAACTTTCGTACGTTGTTGCATACCGGTTGCGGCAACTGGATCCCGTTTACGCTTGACGTGGGGGGAGTACCGGGATTTACGGCCCCGGCGCTTGATCGCTTTGAACTGGAAACGGGGTCACGTCGACCCGATGAGTACTTTGACTATGATTTCCGGACCGTCTCCTTAAAGACACGGTTCGGCGGAGACGAGCCGGCTGCTTTGCATGGATCGCTTCCGGACGGGACGACCTTTGACGAGTGGGGCATCGGGCATTGGGCAGGAGGCGCGGCGGGAACGTACGAGAAGACCTTTCCCCCACTCGCGCACGTGGAATCGGTAGCGGACGTGGAGTCGTTTCCGGTTCCCATCATTGAAGCGGGAATAGCGGCTGAGAAGGCGCGTCAATACCGGGAACGCGGATATCCGGTGTTCGGGTACGCGGGCAGCATCTACGAGTGGTCCTGGTGGCTCCGGGGTATGGAGCACTTTATGATGGACCTCTTGTCCAATGCGCGGCTGGCGGAGGCCGTGGTGAGCAAAGTGGCGGAGTATACGAAAATACTCGCGCTTCAATCGGCAGCGGCTGGAATCGATGTGCTGTGTTTCTACGACGACGCCGGGATGCAAAAGGGCATGCAGATCGATCCGGACCTTTGGCGGCAGTTTGTTAAGCCTCAATGGAGAAACGTCCTCGAATCGGTGCGCGGAGAGTTTCCGAACGCGTACTTTTTTCTCCATAGTTGCGGCAACATCGAGGCGATCATCCCCGATATCATCGAAGTCGGCTTTGATATCCTCCACCCCATTCAGCCCGAATGCATGGACTTCGCTTCGATCCACCGGCAGTATGGCAGGGAAATTACCTTGTGTGCGACCATCAGCGCGCAGAAGCTCTTTCCCTTCGGGACACCGGACGCGGGATTGCTGCGCGCCGGAGAACCGCGCCATCCTGTGCCCGTCGAACATGGTGCAACCGGAGACGCCCTGGGAGAACATCGTGGCGTTCGCAGAGGCGGCACGAATCCGGGGCTGAGCCGGATATCGAGTAGTTACGATTCGTTGGTGATGTTGAATCCGTCTACGCGTAGTACGGGCGCTACGCCGCCGAGGTCTTCGGTGGCAAAAGTCGCTGTCACCGTGCGCGTGGCGCCGGGAAGCAACGAGAAATCATTATCTTCCCAATAGCAGGGGGCCACTTCAAAGCCGCCTGGC
>JAHDWY010000685.1 GCA_023384315.1 Candidatus Hydrogenedentota bacterium
AATCCGAAACAAATTCAAATGACCGAAATCTGAATGACCGAAACACTTCAGCCGGGCCGATGACAAAAACCTCCAACACAAGGACGGGTGCCCACGGCAGCCCCGGATGGGGCGACTCGAATGTAGCCCGGGGTGGAGCGAGGTACGAGCGAAACCCCGGGTCACGTGACCACAACAACCGCGCAGCCCCCGAACGGGGGCGAAAGAATGAATCTCGCGCCGACACCTATCGATGGATATCGAACAAGTTATGGAGTCGATGCCAGCGAAATGCGAAAGGATTTCACTATTTTCGCGGATAGGCACCCGGCGCAACGCCACAACATTTGTGTGGACCTTCTCATAGATTAAGCAGTAGGCTTTGGCGGGCCGGAATACCCGCCCTCCTCGGAAGGACAAAACTGACGATCAGGCGGTGCTACCGGTGCGGTAACCGGAGAGATCGATCGTCACAAAACGATACCCCGCGCCGCGCACGGAGGCCACGACCGCGTCGCGGAGTTCGCCGTCGAGCAGGCGCGGCAGATCGTCGGGGTCCACTTCGATCCGGCAGAGATCGCCGTGGTGCCGCGCGCGGTATTGGCGGAAACCCAATTTCTTCAGCGCCTCTTCGGCTTTCTCCACCTTCTGAAGATCTTCGATGGTCACGCGCGTCCCTACGGGAAACCGTGACGACAAACACGCAAACGACGGCTTGTCGGCCGTGGGCAATCCACGCCGTTCGCTCAACACGCGAATCTCCGCCTTGGTCATGTTGGCCTCGACCAAGGGCGCGACGACCTCGAACTCCTTCGCGGCCTTCGCGCCGAGTCGCGTGGTATCGACGAGATCATCGGTGATCTCGCCGTAGGCAAGCTTCGGAATCTTCGTGCTCTCCGCATAGGCCCGCATCTTCGTGAACAACTCCGCGCGGCAGTGGTAGCACCGCGTCCCGTCGTTCTTGAGGTAGTCGTCGTTCGCGAACTCTTCGGTGAACAGGACCTCGAAATTCCAGCCGCGCTCCTTTGCCAATGCCGTGGCCTCGGCGACTTCGGACCGTGGAATACTCGGCGAGTCTCCCAACAGCACGCGCGCCTTCGCACCGAGCGTCTCATGGGCCACATCGGAAAGATACGTCGAATCCACGCCGCCGGAGTAGGCAATAGCGATCGCGCCGTAGTTCCGGAGCAAGTCCTTCAGACGCGCTTCCTTCTCAAGCGCGCTTTCTTCGAGTATGACTGTTGGGGTAGCCATAAGTTCCTATGTCGTCAAGGCCGGCGTCTCGACCAGCGAACCCAGCGCAAAATCGCCCTTGAGTTCGTCGAGCCGCACGTCCCGCACTTCATTTACCAGTTCTTCCTTGGAACGAACCGCCACCCGGATGTAATTCCCGGTATAACCCGACCAGAACCCGTTTTCCTGGTGCTCGAAAAGCACTTCCGCAGTTTGCCCCAGTCGCGCAGCGTAGAACGCCCGCCGCTTCGCGTCGCTCAAGCGGCGAACCGCCGCGCTCCGCCGGTTCATCGTTTGCGGGCCCACCTTCTCCGCGTACCGCGACGCGGGCGTCCCCTTCCGCTCCGAGTATTTGAAGACGTGCGCGTAGGCAATCGGACTGTCCTCGATCAAGCGGAAGGTCTCCATGAAATCCTCGTCGGTCTCGCCAGGCGACCCAACGAGGACGTCGGTGCCGATACACAAATCCGGCACGGAGGCATCCGCCAACTCGATGAACGCCATGAACTCTTCGCGCGAATATCGCCGCTTCATCAATTCCAGCACCCGGTTCGAACCGGACTGCAACGGAATGTGCAGATACGGAACCAGCGCATGATGCGAATCCGCCATGCGCTCGAAAAGCCCTTCGGGGATCGTCGTCGGCTCGATGGAGCTGATGCGAATCCGCTCGACGCCGTCCAGCGCGTTCAAGCGATCAACCACATCGACGATACTCTGTCCCTCGTACGCGTAGGTGCCCACGTTGACGCCCGTCAGCACGAGTTCCTTCGCGCCGCGGTCCAGCAACTGCCGCGCGTCGTCCAGCAGATTGTCCATAGCCCGGCTGCGCGCGCGGCCGCGGGCAAAGGGGATGATGCAAAAGCTGCACATGAAGTCGCAGCCGTCCTGAATCTTCAGGTTCGCGCGCCGCGTGACTTCTCCATTGCCAACGATCTCCATCGTGAAATCGTCGCGCTCGATCCGGTCCCGCACAATGAGCGGCGCGTCGTTCTTCCCCGCCGCCACGTAGTCCAGCACGCTCAGCTTTTCCTGGTTGCCCACGATGAGATCGACGCCTTCGATCTCCGACAAGACCTTGTACCCCATCTGCGAGTAGCACCCGATCACCGCCGTGTACGCGCCGGGATTCTTTCGAATAAACGACCGTACCAGTTGCCGCGACTTCGCATCGGCCTCGCCGGTCACCGTGCAAGTGTTGATGATGCCCAGGTCCGCCGGTTCCCCGAACGGCACGACGTCATACCCCTCGGCTTCGAGACGCTCGACGATGAGGCTCGATTCCGACTGATTCAACCGGCAACCCAGCGTGTGCACAGAAGCGCGCCGCGGCTGACCGCGATGTGGGGGACAATGACTCATGGTTCGACAGGGATGCTCTATTGCCTGTATGCCCAGTACAACTCTCCGCGCTTAATGATACACTTTGAATGCCACTCATTTCCCGAAGAACATCCCCCTTGATCCCCCTTCAAAGGGGGAATGGCTTATTCTTCGTTCTCAGAAGTTGCCGAGTGACTCTGACCTACGTGACGTGCACCCAGCATCTCTAATCCGCAACGCAAAGTGTTGCGATATTTTCCCC
>JAHDWY010000686.1 GCA_023384315.1 Candidatus Hydrogenedentota bacterium
TAGATGTTCAGCACGTCCTCCAGCGTGACGGGCTCGAAGTAGAGGCGGTCCGAGGTGTCGTAATCGGTCGAGACGGTCTCGGGGTTGCAGTTGACCATGATGGTCTCGAACCCGTCGTCCTTGAGCGCGAATGCGGCGTGGACGCAGCAATAGTCGAACTCGATGCCCTGGCCGATGCGGTTGGGACCGCCGCCGAGGATCATGATCTTCTCTTTGTCGGTGGGCCGGACTTCGTCCTCGTCACTGTAGGTGGAGTAGTAATAGGGCGTGTAGGCCTCGAACTCCGCTGCGCAGGTGTCGACCAGCTTGTAGGTCGTCACGACGCCATGCTTTTTGCGCAGTTCGCGCACGGCGAGCGGGTCCATCTTCCACATGTAGCCCAACTGGTTGTCGGAGAATCCGAGTTCCTTGGCGTGCCGCAGGATTGACGCGTCGGCGGGGTTCGCGGCGGCGATGTTCTTTTCTTCTTCGACGATCTCGCGGATGTTCCGCAGGAACCAGGGATCGATCATGGTTGCGGAGAAGATCTCTTCGACCGTGGCCCCGGCGCGGAAGGCCCGTGCGATCTGGAGGATGCGATCCGGCACGGGGGTCTGAATCGATTTGAGCAGGGCCTCCTTCTCGGCAGGTGAGTGCGGGTCGCCTGTGAAGGTCTTGTCCTTGCCGTCGCAACCCAGGCCGAACCGGCCGATTTCGAGGGAGCGGAGTCCTTTTTGGAGAGACTCCTTGAAGGTGCGGCCGATGCTCATGGCTTCGCCGACGCTCTTCATCTGTACGGTCAGCTCCGGGCTGGAGCCGGGGAATTTCTCAAAGGCCCAGCGCGGGATCTTGGTAACGCAATAGTCGATGGTGGGTTCGAACGATGCGGGCGTTTCGCGCGTGATGTCGTTCGGGATTTCGTCCAGGCTATATCCAACGGCGAGCTTGGCCGCGATCTTCGCAATGGGGAAACCGGTCGCTTTGGAGGCGAGAGCCGAGCTGCGGGAAACGCGCGGGTTCATTTCGATGACGACCATCCGCCCGGTCTCGGGGTCCACGGCGAACTGGATGTTGGAGCCGCCGGTCTCGACGCCGATCTCGCGGATGATGCGGATCGATGCGTCCCGCATGACCTGGTATTCCTTGTCGGTCAGCGTCTGCGCCGGGGCCACGGTGATGCTGTCGCCGGTGTGGACACCCATGGGGTCGATATTCTCGATGGAGCAGATGATGACGACGTTGTCGCGGAGGTCGCGCATGACCTCGAGTTCGTACTCTTTCCAGCCGAGAACCGACTCTTCGACGAGGACTTCGGTCACGGGACTGGCTTCCAACCCCCATTGGACGACGCGGTCGTATTCGTCCTTGTTGAAGCATACGCCTGCGCCGCTGCCGCCGAGCGTAAAGGCGGGGCGAATGATAGCCTTGTAGCCCAGTTCGGCACCGAAGGCGCGGGCTTCGTCCAGCGATCGAACGACGAGGCTCCGCGGAACCTCGAGTCCGCAACTCACGATGGCTTCTTTGAAGAGGCCGCGGTCTTCGGCTTTTTGGATGGCGGGGAGTTTGGCGCCGATGAGCTCGCACCCGTACTTGTCCAGCACGCCGGACTCCGCGAGTTGCACGGCCAGGTTCAGCGCGGTCTGGCCGCCTACGGTGGGAAGCAGCGCATCGGGCCTTTCGCGATCGATAATCCGTTCCAGAACATCGACCGTGAGGGGTTCGATATAGGTGCGGTCGGCCGTTTCGGGGTCGGTCATGATCGTGGCGGGGTTGCTGTTGACCAGAACGACTTCAAACCCCTCTTCGCGCAGGGCCTTGCAGGCCTGGGTCCCGGAATAGTCAAACTCGCAGGCTTGCCCAATCACGATAGGGCCGGACCCGATGATGAAAATCTTGTGTATGTCGGTTCGCTTTGGCATGGACCCTCAACATCTTCGTAACGCCGTTACCGGAACGCAGGCCATGCGCACCGGCGCCGGCCTTCCCAACGCAGCAACTGCAAGGACGCTTTGTGTTCAGCGGGTAATATCTAGGACTTCAAACTCAATCGCACCGGCGGGGACGTTGGCCACGGCCACTTCACCGACGGACTTGCCCAGCAAGGCCTCCCCCACGGGCGAACGCACGGAGATTTTGCCGTGCTCCATGTCTGCTTCCACGGGGCTGACCAAGGTGTAGCTGAATTCCTTCTTCGTCTTCTTGTTCAGCACGCGGACGGTGGCTCCGAGGTAGACTTTGCTGGTGTCAATTTCCTGGTCATCAATCGTAACCGCGCGGGCGACCTTGTCTTCCAGGTCGCGGATGCGCGCGTGCAACATAGCTTGCTCTTCTTTCGCGGCGTGGTAGTCCGCGTTCTCGCGCAGATCGCCGAACCCGCGGGCATGCTCGATGATGGCCGCGACTTCCATGCGGCGCGCCTTGCATGCGGCGAGTTCTTCCTTCAACTTAACGAGGCCATCCTCGCTTACGTACAGTTTATCCATCCGAACTGTCGATTCCCTGGGGTTTGGCAGCTCCGCCGCCACGCGTGATCCGGCCCCGGGAGTTCGGGGGAGGCGTTGATCATTCCGCTTTCGGAGGGGGATTATAGCAGACGGAGGAGTGAGTTCCCAGTTTGGCGGCGCATTGAGTTAGGGGCCAGGTTGTGGCGCCGGGTCCGCATTGACAACACCTTACAGAAACGCGGATTTTGTGGAATTCGCGACCCATGGTACAATCCACTCCGGGACCAAGGCTCGGGAGAGTGTGATGGACGCGATACTTACCCACATTCAGGATCACATGGTGGAATACGGCGTCGGGACCGTGTTCGTGC
>JAHDWY010000687.1 GCA_023384315.1 Candidatus Hydrogenedentota bacterium
CAACGTCCTCGATCTCTTCTACCCCGGCTACCAGGACTCCTCGTTCTTCCACGACGAGACGGGTTTCATCGTGCCGACGCCTTACGGCGACAGCGTTGATTGCCTGTTGAGCGATGCGCCCGGCTGGGTGTTGGCGCAGTACCCGTTGCTCATCGTCGCGGACGAACTCCGGGGCGGCGCCGAACTGCGCGACAAACTGATCGGCTACATCGAACAGGGCGGACATCTCGTCATCACAGCCGGAAGCCTTGCAAAGTTCCCCGATGGATTGGGCGATATCCGGGTAACCGGTTCGCCCCTGCGCGTTCACGGCGCGACGGTGACCGGCGACTTCGGCACGATAGAAGAGACGGCCTCCTTCGATCTGTATCGACTGGATAGTCCTAACGCGACCGTCCTGCAGACTGGTCTCGCTAGTTCCACGGGTGAAGCGATTCCCACCGCCGTACAGACCGCCCTCGGAAACGGGCGCCTGACGGTTCTCGCGTCGCCGTTCGGTCTTGCCGCGACCTCGCGGGAAGATGTCATTCACAACGATATCGACAAGGCTTACATCTCGCCCTATCCCATGCTGTCCCACGTGCGCGCGATTCTCAGCGGCCTCGCGCGCAGACAATCGCTTTTTGAAGTCCCCGAAGGGCTGAGCCTCATCACCTGCCGGCGCGCGCCGGGCGAATACACCCTGGGCTTCTGCAACAACGCACTCGCGCCGAAACCCTTCGACATCGTCTCCCACTGCGGTCCCATCGAATCCATCGAAGAATTGCCGCTCGATCGATCCGAAAAAGGCGCGGCAGGATATCTGCCCACCGGGCTCCATGGTACGGACGTCGGGGCCAGCACCGACACCGTCATCGCGGGTGGCGATGTCCGCATCTTCCGCGTTACCGTGCGCGAGGAGCGCGTCGAGGAAATCCCCGCCGTTGTGCCGCCGTCGCGTCCGCAGGGCCGGATATTGCCGCTGCGCGGACCTGAGTCGATACAGGACGCCGTGTTGACCCGGCCCACGTTCTTCCAGCACTTCGACAGCGTGGCCGTGGACTGGCGGTATGTGTACGAGCGGGACGGCAATCAACTCGCGCGCGAAGCGGGATGGATTCAGCGGCAGGGTTTGACCGTCTATGTGGACCTCACCTCGGGCATCTACCTCTATCCCGATCTCCGCCTCGTGAACAACGACCCCGACGCATACGCCGAAAGCATGCGGACGATCGACGAGGTCGTGGAGAAGATGTCCGCGCTCGGCGCGAAACACCTCATCCTGTCCTTGCACCGGGTCCCCGAAAACAACTTCACCCGCGAACAGACGGAACAGTCTTTCGACGAGACCTTGCAGGCCGTCTGCGCTAACGCCGAACCGCGCGGCATCACCGTGTATCTGCGTCAAAGCCCCAAGGCCGGCGACCGGCTCCAAGCCGTCGTAGAACGCATCACCCGCATCGGCGCGCCCAACCTCCGCTGGGCCGCGTCGACCGCATTGCTCCAGCACCAGAACGTGAACCCCGGCGACTTGTCCGCACTCCTCAACGGCACGCCCGGACTCTGGCTCGCCAGCGCCCCCGCCTACGACATCGCCGGAAAGCCCTGGACTATGAACGCCCCGCTGGAAGGCAATGCTGATCTCGACACGCTCGCGCAGCTTTTCGCCGCCGCGCCGTCGGCGCCCGTTCTGCTCGACGCAGTCTATACGGGGAGGGACGAGGAGTACTTGGACTTGGGCTCCGTGGGTGCCATCGCCGCTCGATGAACTACCGGTTTGGCGTCGGCCGAATGGTCCCTGAGTATTCTCCCCGGAGTGTTATTTCGGCATTTTGAGCGTGACCGTTGGAAAACAGACTTTGAATCGGCCTTGGTCCGCCGTGGCGAGTTCCCAACCCATGATCAGGGCGTGGGCTCCGATGAAGAAATCGGGAAGGGGCATCGTTGGCGCGGGTTGGCCGGACTCGGCTTGCCGACGTTCGCGGAATTGGCGATAGGCTTCAGCGCAGGCATCGGCTGCGGCGGCCGGCACATCGAGAACGGCAACGCCCCACCCGCGGACGCGATCGGCGACGGTCTGCGGGTCGGCGTCGCCGACGCAGAGTTCCGCCAAGACTGCTGCGTTGATTGCGGCGCCGTCCCCCGCCACGGCATCGGCGATGGTCTTTCGGGCCCATGTACAAAACGGCGAATTCGGGTCCGACGCGTAAATGAGCACGTTGGTATCCAGCAGGATCATGGTTCGCGGGTCAGTTGGCGGAGCTGTTCCCACGGGATCGTTGGACGGAGGGGCGCGTTCTGCATGGCCTCCATGCACGCCTTCCGGCTCATTCGTTCGGCGGGCTCAGGTCTCTCCAGGCGAACGAGGAGTAGGCGTCCTTCCGCTTGCTGCTGAATCTCGAAGACATCGCCCGGCTTACCGTTCGGCAAGACGATGCGCTTCTTGGAATCGACTTTGGACGTGCTCATAGTGGGATTATCCCACGCGGAGGCGAGCCTGTCAAACCCGCCTCACAAACCAAACGCCCATTGTCCGCAATGGTGACGCGGCGAATCTCAATTACCCCGGCAATTCCGTCCTCAGGTGCATGCTTTTTAGCCGCGTGAGTTGGTGGAAACCGTAGGGGGAGAGGCTGCAGCCGCGGCCGGTGTCTTTGACTCCCGTCCAGGGGAGGGACGGGTCGCAGTAGTCGCAGCGGTTCATGAAGAAGGTACCGGTCTCGATTTGTTCGCCGATGCGGATGGCGCGTTCGGCGTCCTTGGTCCAGATGGACGCGGTGAGGCCGTAGGCGCTGTCGTTCATGAGGCGGAT
>JAHDWY010000002.1 GCA_023384315.1 Candidatus Hydrogenedentota bacterium
CGATCGTCCGGATCGATATCTAACGTTCGCGCGTAGGCGTCGATGTAATGCGCGACATTGCGATGGTTTTGAACGACGCCTTTCGGCTTTCCGGTGGAGCCGGAGGTGTAGAGGATGTATGCAGGCGATTCAGGATCGCCATTTACGCCATCGTGCGAATCCAGGTGCTCAAACGATTCGATGGCGATCACCGGACAACGTTCTCCGGCGATGGCACGTGCGCGCTCCAAAGAGGTATCCGTCGTGAGCAAGGTGCCGATCTGCGCGTCTTCGATCATGAATTGGAGACGCGCCTCGGGATAGGCCGCATCCATGGGAACGTAGGTCTTACCCGCTTTCAGCGCGCCAAGGAGCACGGCAATCATGGGCGCGTCGTGTTCAAACATCAAACCGACGCGCGACCCCACGGCGTATGTCGCCTCGAAAATACCTGATGCAATCTGAGACGCGCGCCGATCCAGCTCCGCATAGGTCCAACGGTGGTTTCGCGTGTGGACCGCAATCGCGTCGGGGGTCGTCGCGGCTTGCCGCTCGAAACGCCGATGGAGCGGCGTTGCGCCGTCGAATGGGTCATCGCCTACCGGAATTGACTCGCGAGCGGCCAGCGGTATATGGGCGACGGATGCGTCGGCCTGCGCGCAGATCGCGTCGAGTACTGCACCCAAATCACGCAAGAACTGCTGAATCGTTGATTCTTCAAAAAGGTCACGGTTGTAGACCAGCATGAGCCGGGTCGTCGCGCCGCGAGGCCGCACGTAAAGGGTTAAATCAAATTTGGACTCGGGTTCGCGGCGGTAGACGCGTTCCACGGCGATATCGCCCATGTCAAGGCCATCGCCGCCCATGTTGATCATGTTGAACAGGACTTGGAAGACGGGCGTCCGGCTGAGGTCGCGTTCGGGCTGAATCTCCTCCACCAACTTTTCGAAGGGGAGGTCTTCGTGCTCGAATGCATGCAGGACCGTATCGCGCGTCCGGCGCAGGAGCTTGCGGAATGTAGGGTTTCCCTCGAACCGCGCGCGCAGGGCTACGGTGTTGACGAAGAACCCGATCATGCCCTCCGTGCCGGGGTAGCGGCGTCCGGCGACCGGCGAGCCGACAACAAAATCATCCTGGCCGGTGTACCGGTACAAGAGCACCTCGAAGGCCGCAAGCAACGTCATGAAGAGTGTCGCGCCTTCGTCTGCGCTCAATTTGCG
The DNA here is from genome assembly GCA_023384315.1 of Candidatus Hydrogenedentota bacterium. Classification (GTDB taxonomy): domain Bacteria; phylum Hydrogenedentota; class Hydrogenedentia; order Hydrogenedentales; family SLHB01; genus JAHDWY01. The sequence goes on from JAHDWY010000002.1 coordinate 1,200, forward strand.
AAGGGCGGCGATCGTCTGCGAATCCAGTTCCAGGTACTCGCGACCGCCGCGGAACGTCTGGTATGCGGGACGGGGACGGTCTGTCGGCAGTTCAAGCGGCGGCGGCGGCCCGGCCAGTTGTTCCCGCCAGTACAGCACGCGCTCGTCCATGTCGTCGTCGAGCCAGGCGCGTTGGATACGCGCGAAGTCGGCGTACTGGAGCGGAAGCGCATCCAGATCGGGCAAGCGTCCTTCCGAGAAACTCTCGTAGTGCTCCGCCAACTCGCGCAACACGACGCGCATGCTCCACCCGTCCGCGACAATGTGATGGAGCACGACCGACAGGACGTGCACGTCCGGCCGCAGCCGGATAAGATACGCGCGCATGAGCGGGGCATTCGACAAATCAAACGGCGTGCGCGTAAATGCGTCCACCTGTTGCCGGAGACGGCATTCCTCGTCGCCCGGGCCTTCGTCGAGCGTGCACTGGGCGACGGCGAAACTGACGTCCTGCGCGATCACCTGCACCGGCTGGTCGTTGAACGCGGCAAAGGACGTGCGCAGCGTTTCGTGGCGTTGCACGATGGCACACAGACTTTGCTCGAGCGCGGCGACATCCAGCGCGCCCGTGAGCCGGTAGGTCAGGTGCATGTTGTACGTCGAACGGCCCGGCTCGAGCTGATCGAAGAACCAAAGGCGGCGTTGCGAATAGGAAGCCGCGGCATGCTTGCGGCGTTGGCCGAGTAACGGCGCGATCTCCGGCTTGCGCGCTTTCAATGCATTGCGCAGTTCGGCGGAGAGGCATCCTTTCGGCGCGCGCAGACACAGCTCATCCCCTTCCGCCCAGATGTGGGCGCCCCTCGCGATGACCTCTGCAAGGAGGGCGGCCGCGGTCATAAGCGCTCTTCCTCCAGTTCCTCTCCGGAACCGGCTATCACACGCGTGAGCGTTTCATTGGGCAGATCGTATTCTAGGATCGCGGAAATGCGCTGGGCCCAGTCGCCGAGACGGTTCGGCAGTTTCGCGCGCTTCCACGCGTCGGCAAGCGTCGGATCGATCGAGGTATGCTTCATGAAATTCGGATCGCCGATGGCACGTGCTTTCGCGCGCACGCCGTCGGTCATGCGGCCTTCCCCGTAGGGATCGAGCACGGCGGGTTCGAACGGCACGTCGAGGAACGTGCACATGCCGCGCATGATGCGTTCGGGATCGGTAACGAGTTCCTCGTAGCGCACCGGGAACTGCCGCTCCTCCGGCACGCCTTTCAAGAACTCGATGGTATTCTCGTTGTGCGACGCCCACACCTCTTCCGCGAGCAGATAGGGATCGGCATGACCGAAGTCGAACATCTTCCCCGTACGATTCTTCACGTAGGATTCGATGACCGCGTAGGGATGGCGGTAGAGATAGATATACTTCGGGTTTTCAAAGAGATCCTCGGCGCGCTCCATGGTCTCGCGGCGGCCGGTGTAGGTCGGCGACTTGTCCACGAGCAGCTTGGGCGCCACGCTTTCCTGAAGCTGTGTGAACACGTCCTGGATGAGCGTGTCCTCCGCGAACATGCGTTCGATAAGCGCTTCCGCGGCGTCGGCATCGAGTCCCTGGGCTTCCATGAACGCGCGCTGAAGTCCGTCACCGAGGTAGTTGCCTTCGCCGAGGAACGTGCGGCGATCCTTCATGGAATGGAAATGAAGGATGTGCAATTCCGGCGGGCTGAAGAGCTGCGGGTGCCCTGCGAGCATCACACGCAATAGCGTTGAGCCGGACCGCGGCGCGGACAGCAAAAACGCGCAGGGCGGGTTCTTCCGTTCCGGTTTGGGCGGAGCGACGATCTTGCCCCTGGCCTTGTTGATGTTGGCTTGAATGAAGCCTTCCGGCGGCGGCGCTTCGCCTTCGCGCTTGCGCTGCATGATATCCAGCTCGGTGCCGATGTACTCGGCAAGACCCGCCAGCGAGGGCTGCTCAAATACCTCCCGAGGATGAATGCGGATCTTCAGATCGCGACCGAGATTGCGAATCAGGTCCATGACCATGATGGAATCGAGACCGAGATTGACCACGTTCTGGTCCACCGGCACCGCCGCGGGATCGGTGTGAAGCACTTCGCCGATCGAATTGCACAGTTGCTGTTCGATGAGCTTCCGGCGCGCCTCGCCTTCGGACTCGAGGATCTGCTTGCACCGCTCGCTCGGCACGGCGGACTTCTTCGCTTGGCCCGCGACTTTGGACAGGAAGGGCGTGCCGTCCCCAGTGTCGAAGAGGGACTGAAGTGCCGGCCAGTCAGCGTCGACGACACCAACCTGCGCAAGATCGCGATCGAGAAGCATACCGAACGCGGCGAGACCTTCATCGGGATCGATGCTGGCAATGCCTTGTTGCGCAAGACGACCGCCGCGATCCGGCTGGGCCGCCATGCCCACTTCGGCCCATGGACCCCAGTTGATGCTGAGCGCGGGCAAACCGTTCGCGCGACGATGGACGGCCAGGGCGTCGAGGTACGCGTTCGCCGCGGCGTAGTTCCCCTGCCCCACGGAACCGAACATGGACGCGGCCGAGGAGAACAACACGAAGAAGTCGAGTCCCGTGTCCGCGAAGGCGCGGTGAAGATTCCACGCGCCTGCGACTTTCGAGCGGCCTACGGTTTCGAAGGACGCGGGGTCCATGTCGTGGATGAGCTGATCGTCGAGTACGCCCGCGGCGTGAATGACGCCACGAATCGCCGGCCACTGTTCATCGCGGTATTGCGTCAGAAACGCGGTGAACCGCGCGGCGTCCGACACGTCAACCGCGGCGACGTGCACGGATGCTCCCGCGGCCTCGAGTTCGCGAACGGCGGCGATATTCTGACCGGCGCGGCACGCGGGATCGACCTTTGACCAGTCGTTGCGCGGCGGCAAGGCCGTGCGCGCCAGCAGTACGAGGCGGCGCGCGCCGTTTTGCACCAGCCAATGCGCCAACTTGATTCCGAGGCCACCGAACCCGCCCGTGATCAAATACGCGCCATCGGCGCGAAACGCTACGTGCGGCGACACCTCAGTCTCAGCAAGGGGACTTACGCGCGCCCCGAAGCGATTTGCCGCTCGCAGGGCGACCATGCTCTCGCCATCGTGCGCGAGCAATTCGTCGGCCAGGCTCGAAACAGGGCGATCTTTCGCCACGTCGATCAACTTACCCATCACGTCCGGGTGTTCCAGCGCGATGCACCGGCCGAGCGCCCACAATGGGGCCTGCGAAAGATTAGGCAGTTCGCCTTCGGCAATCGCCTGGGCGGATTGCGTCACGATGTACAGGCGCGGTGCGGTCGTCGCGAGCGCGCGTTTCGCGAGCGCTTGTGCGACGAGTAATGTGCTGCGGCAAGTTGCCGCAAATTCGTCGAGTGCCTTGTTTCCATCTTCAGCTTCGGTTCGAGCGCACTTCGGCAATACAATCACGCCGGGGCGACCGGTGCCATTCGCGTTGAAGGCGACGTCCAGGCTCTTGTCGATATCTTCCGCACGGACCGATCCGGCGGCCGTTGCAGCAAGTCCGCGCGCGGTGAGTTCGGCGACAAGTCCGCGCGAGAATTCGTCGTCTTCACCGAACACCAGCCAAGGGCCTGAGTCGTTCGTTCGCGCGGCTTCGGGAAGCGATTCCCACGCTACCGTGTGGAACCAGCCTGCAAGTTTGGCGCGTTGCTCTTCGCTGATTGCTGTGGATGTCGCGCCATCGCTGACCCGGCCGCCCAAGGCCTGAACGATGTCGTTCGACGCACCGGGCTTTACCGTGAACCAATGGCGCTTGAGTTCGAATGGGTACGTCGGCAGGGCAACGCGACGGCGCGGATGATCCGTATCGAAGGCCTGCCAGTCGAGTTCGACGCCGTTGACCTGCAAGGTCGCAGCGGCGGTAAGCAACGTGCGCCAGTTGTCCGCGTCTTTGCCGAGCGAAGGAAGCCAAGTCGCTTCTGTGTCCGGCAGGCATCGGCGGCCCATGCCGATAAGGGTGTTGGCCGGGCCAACCTCGAGGAACACCGATACGCCATGATCGGCGAGGGCCTTCATGCCGCCTTCGAACAGCACGGCGTCGCGAATATGATCGCGCCAGTATTCGGCGTCCAGCGTCTCCCCGCATTCGAGCGTCTTGCCGGTGCGGTTCGACACAAGCGGAATGGTGAGCGGCTGGTAGCGGACTTCTTTGGCCACCGCGTGGAACGCATCGAGTATCGGGTCCATCAAGGGCGAGTGGAAGGCGTGGGACACGGTCATCTTGGTGCACCGGACGTCTTGAGCGGAGAACTGTTCGACGATGGCATCGAGCGCGTCGCCCACGCCGGACACAACGACCAGGTTCGGACCATTCACGGCGGCAATCGACAGGGCCTTCTCCTGCCCTTTGAGCGCGGCGGCGACTGTCTTGTGATCCGAGAAGATGGCCGCCATCTTTCCGCCGGCCGGAAGCGACTGGATGAGGCGCCCGCGTTCCGCGATGAGCCGCAGTCCGTCTTCCAGACTGAACATACCGGCGAGGCACGCGGCGGCATACTCGCCGACGCTGTGGCCAATCACGTAGTCAGGAGTTATGCCCCAGGAGCGCCAGAGTTCCGCGAGCGCATACTCAAGCGCGAAGAGCGCCGGTTGCGTGTACGCGGTTTCGTTGATGGGTGATTCGGCCCCCTCCCCTGGGTACAGGATGGAGAGCAGCGGCTGCTCCAAATAGGGCCGGAGAATCGCGTCGCAACGGTCGATGGTCGCCCGGAACGCCGGTTCGGTTTCGTAGAGTTGCCGTCCCATTCCGGCGAACTGGGCGCCCTGTCCCGTAAACAGGAACGCAAGCTTCGGCCGGAATCCGGAGCGCACCGTGCCACGGATGACATTGGGCGCGGCTTCACCTTGCGCAAAACGGTTGAGCGCGTCGCGTAGCACATTTCCGGAGCCTTCGGTTTCCAACGGTTCCGTGAGAATGGCCAGGCGCTGTTCGAAAACGCAGCGCGTCGTGTTTGTGGAATAACAGAGGTCCCGGATCGCGGCGGCATCCTGAAGATCGCGGGACGCGTAGGAACCTGCAAGTTTCTGCAGGGCCGTTTCCGTGCGCGCGGACAGAGTCAGCACGTGGCGGGGCCGATCGGACTGCGAAGTCTCAGCGTGCGCGGGGGTCACAGGCGCTTCTTCAAGCACAACATGACTGTTCGCGCCGCCGAACCCGAAGGCGCTGACTCCGGCGAGTCGGCGTTTCGATCCGCGCGGCCAGGGCAGCGGTGCCGTCGGAATCTGGTACCGGGTCTCGTCCAGCTTGATAAGCGGGTTTACCTTGTCCAGGTGCAGATGCGGCGGAATTGTCTCGTGCTGCAGCGCGAGGACGGCCTTGATAAGCCCAACGATGCCTGCCGCGGGCTCCAGGTGCCCCACGTTCGTCTTGGCCGAAGCAATGGCGCAGGTGTTGCCTTCGTCACGTCCGTCGGACAGGACCGTTTGAATCGATTCAATCTCGATGGGATCGCCAAGCGAAGTGCCCGTACCGTGGGCTTCAAGGTAGGAGATCTCCGAAGGCGCGACGGCAGCGTTCTCCAATGCGGCGCGAATCACCGCCTGTTGGGCCTTCGTACTTGGCGCGGTGAGGCCGTTGCTGTGCCCGACGTGATTCACCGCCGTTCCGCGGACGACCGCGAGCACGTTGTCACCGTCGGCCAAGGCGTCGGATAGGCGCTTCAACACGACCAACCCGCATCCTTCGCTGCGCACGTAGCCGTTCGCCGCCGCGTCGAAAGCCTTACACCGCCCGTCCGGCGCAAGCATGCGCGCCTGCGACAAGGCAATGGTCGCCAGCGGCGACAGGATGACGCTCACGCCACCGGCGAGGGCGACGTTACATTCGCGGTCGCGCAGGCTCTGGCAGGCCTGATGCAAAGCAACCAGTGCGGATGAACAGGCGGTATCGACGGAGACGCTGGGACCACGCAGGTCGAGCAAATAGGAGAGACGGTTCGACGCGATGGACTGCGTGTTGCCGGTGGCAACGTAGGCGTCGTTCTCCGCGCCGAGCAGCAGTTGAAGTTGCATGTAGTCGATGGACGAAACGCCGATGAAGGTGCCCGTGGCCGAACCGGCTAGACGGTCGGCGCGGACGCCGGCATTTTCAAAGGCCTCCCAGGCCACGTGTAAAAGCAATCGCTGTTGGGGATCCATACTGGCCGCTTCACGGGGGGAGATGTTAAAGAACGCGGCGTCGAACTTATCAACGTCCTCTACGAAGCCGCCCCACTTCGTGATCATGCGGCCCGGCGTTGCCAGATCGGGATCGTACAGCGTATCGAAGTTCCAGCGATCCGCGGGAATCTCCCGTATCGCATCGCCACCATCGCGCAGCAACTCCCAGAACGCGTCCGGGTTCTTCGCGCCGGGAAACCGGCAACTCATACCGACGATGGCGATGGGTTCACCGTGGGTGCGGGAATTCGTATTCGTCGCGTCCGGCGACCACGTGCCGGAAAGATGGCGGGCCAGGGCGTCGATACAGGGATACTCGTAGACCAAAGTGGGCGAAAGCGTGCGCCCGACGACGCGCTCCATATCGGCCGCGAGTTCGACAGCGGCCATGGAATGGAGCCCGAGGCTCGAGAAGGGCTGGCGGATGTCCACCTGTGCCGCGTCGACGTTCAGCCGAAGGGCGATGCGGTGCGCGAGATACTCGCGCAGGTGCAGGTAACTCTTGCCCGCATTCGCCGACGCCGCATGCGGCACGTTCGCTGGAACCCGATCGTCAGCCGAGGCATCGGCGATCGATCTGCCGACCAGGGGCAGCGATTCGTCCAGAAACGCTTTGCGGCATGCGCGGCGCTGAATCTTGCCGCTCGACGTTTTCGGAATCGACCCCGGTTGAACCAGCAGCACTGCATGCACCGGCACTTCGTGCTGCTCGCCAACCGCCGCGCGAATCGTAGCCGCAACCTGCTCCACATCCAGCCCATCGACGGCATCGCGCGCGACTTCCTGGGCGACGACGAGCAATTCGCCGCGTGCGTCTTCAATCGCGAAAGCCGCTCCGCATCCCGGGCGCAGCGCGGGATGGCACGATTCGACCGTGAGTTCGATGTCCTGGGGATAATAGTTGATCCCGCGAATGATGATGAGATCTTTGAGACGCCCCGCAACGAAGAGTTCTCCGGCCTGCAGGATTCCGAGATCGCCGGTGCGCAGGTAAGGGCCTTCGCCGCCATCCGCAAGGGTTCCCCAGAAGGTGGCGGCCGTCTCGTCGGGGCGGTTCCAATAGCCCGACGCGACGCTGGGCCCTTTCACCCAAATCTCGCCGACCTCACCATCCGGACGGGGCAGGCAAGTATCGGGCGCGACGATTCGAACATCCTGATCGGCTGCTGGAGAACCGCAGCCCACAAGCGTCCGAATCCGTGCGTTGTCTTCCGGGAACTCGCGTACCGCCATGCTGCCGCCGCGACGCGCAAACGATACCGCAAGCGTGGCTTCGGCAAGGCCGTAACAAGGGAGAAACGCGTGGCTCCGGAATCCGGCGGAATTGAATTTCTGCGCAAAGGCGTCCAGCGTACCCGGCCGAATCGGTTCCGCGCCGTTAAACGCCACGCGCCATGCGCTCAGGTCCAAAGCGTCTCTATCGTCGTTGCTAATCTTGTCCACGCAAAGTTGATAGGCAAAATTTGGCCCGCCGCTGACGGTCGCGCGCCGCTGGCTCAAGGCTTGCAACCACGAGGCGGGTTGCTTCAGGAAGTGCAAGGGCGACATAAGCGTCGAATCGCAACCGACAAAGGGCGGAATCAGCACGCCCGCCAGCAAACCCATGTCATGGAACTGGGGCAGCCAACTGAGCACATGATCGTCCGCGGAAAGCCCCGTCGCTTCGCGTATGTAAGCGCAGTTGTGAAGCAAATTGCCGTGGGTCACCATCACGCCCTTCGGCGCTGATGTGGAACCCGAAGTGTATTGCAGGAACGCGAGATCCGTTGGCGCGACATCGGGGTTGCGCCACGCGTCCGGGTCAGCTTCACTGGCGTCGGTCGCGACCCAACGCAACCCCGCAAGCGCGGGTTGCTCCTGGAGCAGCATCTGCGCCGCTGCCAGGTACTCCGAAGTGGTTAACGCCAGCGTCGCCTGGGCGTCCGCAAACATCGCGAGGAGCCGCCCGAGCGTCCTTCCGGGGCGTGGAGGATAGGCAGGGACCGCCGTAACACCGGCGTAGAGGCAGGCGTAAAATGCGACGTTGAACTCAATGCCGGGTGCAAAGAACAAGAGGGCGCGATCGCCCGGTTTGCTGACGAACTGAAGTTCCGCCGCAACGGTGCGCACACGCTCTTCGAATTCGTGGTAGCAGACGTTATGCGTTATGTCTGATCCGGAAGCGATTAGCGAGAAGATTATGGAATCCGGTTGCGCCGCTGTCCGCTCGGCGAGAACATCGATGAAGTTCCGGGTTCTGCTCAGGGGAAACTTCTCCAAACGGGGCCGCCGTCAAGCTACCCTTGGTGTTGCAGCGCCATCACTCTCCGGCAACCCGCCTAGATTCGGAGCATGCGCTAACCTATATAAATGCCGCGAGCCGTCGCCCGCGACCTATACGAATCCGCCGCGCATACCATGCGCGTGGGCCGCTTACGCCGCTGCCAAAGCGGCAACTGATGTAGTGAATCCCCCCGAAAGGCCGACCGTCAGAAGTCGCCTCCCAAATATTGACGGCCAAGTAACGCAGTGTACAACAGCTCGTGGGCGGGAAATTTACGGCGATTCCCACATCCTCGACCAGCACCAATTATACTCTACTCCGCGATTCGCATTACAATTACCGGCTATACAGGGGTTCCTTAAGGCAAGGATACTACATATTGTGCGGAAATACCAGCATGTACAGCCTCAAAAACACTAAATTAGCGTAATCGAAGCGATCTCCAAACCGCAATTTCGTCAATTATTTCCCTTAAAACTCGAAAGATGTTACCAAAATGAGCCGACTCGCTTCAAATTGGACGACAACCATGAATTTTGGTTTCAGGTATTCCGCGAAGGTTCCGAGGGCTCCATACCCAGGAGGGCGCGAATCTCAGCATCGAGAATTTGCCGAATGGCGGATGTGACGGGTAGGGCGGGAATTGTTGTCGTCCCTCCAACCTCGGGCAGCGTCATGGGCTTGTACGCGCGATTCTGCCAGGAGTACCAGCGAAGCGACTCGCTTTCCAGGGGACGGTTGAAATCGAAGCGGACGTGGACCGGGCGTCCGTCGTAGTTGACGCCAAGCACCGTCACGCGCATGCCGTCCGTTTCCACGACCTGACCGGCCTCCATGGCGGACACGGGCAGCCGGCAGAAGAAGAACGACCAAGGGTACTCCATCCAACCTTCAGGGATCGAAAGTTCCAATACGCTTTCGCTTGGCCGATGGGCGACGATCTCCCGGTTGCCGCTGTAGAGGACCCACATGGATTTTGGAACGGGCTGCCCCTTGGCGGAACGGAGCAGGGGCAACATGGCGTACATGATGTCGCCCGTCGCGTTAACGATGATGAGCCGGTCGTCCTTCAATCCGTCGTCGCGCGGCAGGCTCTCGTTGCCAACGTCAACGATCTTCCCTACATAGTGCATAGAGTACGCATTCGCCGGAAGCATGATGGGCGACACGATCAGATGAAGGAGAATCAGGAACCCGGCCGCGAATCGCAACGTCAGCGGCTTGCGCGATCCGTCCGTGAACCACGTCGTTCGATCCGAAACACCGCCCAGGAAAGCGCCAAGCAGCCCCATCCCGCCGATGCCGACGAGCATGAGCAAGCGATACTGGGGAACGGACGAGCAGTAGGGAATCGCGCACAACGCCATGCCTGCCGCGTAGAACCGGGCCGCACGATTCGCGCGGAGGAGCGGCCAGAACAGCCACGTCAGCAGAACGACAATTCCCGCGGCGAAGGCGATGTAGAGGCCAGTCCACAAAGGCGGCAGCAGCGTGTGGTAGATGGGGTCCGGAAACATGAACTGGGAATAGAGCAGCACCGGAAAAAACTTGATGACGGCGAAAACAAAGCCAACGGGATCGGCAACGGGATCGGTGTAGAAGCTCGATGCGGTAACGCCGTACCCGAACCACGAATAGAGGATTCGCCAGATCACAACGATGACGGCATAAGGCACGAGGGACAGCAGACGCGCGCGCCACGGCGCGGGGTCCATGAAGCACGCATACGCAAACAGATAACCGGTCACGGCCACGGTGCCCTCGCCGGAGAAGAGTCCAAGTGCGAGCATGATCCCTGCCAGGGCACCGCGGCTCGAGTTACCGGTCTGACGCCAGCGGTCGTGTGCCAGCAGAACAAACACGGCAAACATGGCGGAGAGGATGGCGTTGCGGTTGGAAAGCCAACTCACGGAAAGACCGTGCGCGGAATCCACGGCGAAGAGCAGGCCCGCCAAACCGGCGACCCATGCAGGAGATATGTGGCGTTGGTAGAGGCGCGTCGTGGCGAAGGCGAGGACACCGTAGAGCAGCATGCTGTGGAGATGCATGATCCAGGTGTGGCTTCCCCAGAGGATGAAATCGAGATAATGGCTGAGGGATGAAATCGGCCGCCAGAAGGAGATTTTCCATTCGGGGTCGGCCCACCAGGGAACGATGCCGCGAGCGAGATACTTCTCGTACTCTTCCGGAGTACCCTTGCCAAAGGAAAAGGTGTCGAGCGTGGCGTTGTCGACCTCCGGCAGCCCGGGCGACCCCATGAACACGGCGCTCCAGTAATAGTCGTCCGTGACGCGGCCCACGAGCAACGACGACGCGGTCAATACGCAGGCGATGATGGCGATCATCCACGCGGCGCGCGTTCCATGAACGCGCGTAAACCGTGCTCTTAGAATGGATAGCCCAGTCATCGGATCCCGTCGTTGGTGGATGGTAATGATGCAGCACACCCAACCGCATGCGTGACGAAGACTGATCGAATCCCCGGCGGAGGGTGCGGACACGTCGCGACATGATACCGGATTCGCGCCGGAAGAGTACAGATAACCGTTACTGTCGCGAGAACAAAATCCCCGTCCCAGTCGGACGCCGGATAAATCGCTATCGGTATCGCTATCGGGTTCGGGTTCGAAAAAGGTACGTAGGGTGTCTCAGATTTCGATACCGATTCCGATCCCGATAGCGATACCGAATTCAAGCGGGGCGCCCGGAGGCGCCCCGCTTGGAGAAAGCTATCCTTGAATCTTGCTTTTGATTTGTTCCGTGGCCTGCGCGGCTTCTGCCTTCACTTCCTCGTCCGCGAGGTAAGGCTCAACCAATGCGAGGGCGCGTTCGTCACCGATCTCGGCGAGACCCGCGAGCACCAGCCGTTTGTCGTCGGCGCTGGCCGCGAGTTTGGAGGCCTCCTCGTACAGCGCAAGGGTCTCCTCAACGGGCCGGTCGCCGCCCTGACGCAATAGACGCAGGAATCCGCGGAATGCGAGGGTCTTGTGCGTGTTGTTGTCGGAGTTCGACGCGATCTGGCGCAGATCGTCGAGTGCATCCGCCGTGGGCCAGTCGGCCAGAGCCTTGACCGCCGCGTCTTTGACGGGATCGGCTTTTGCAGACGCTACCAGGTCACGCAACTGCGGCAACGAACTCGGGTCGGCGATGCGTCCTACTACCCGGACCAGCGATGCACGAACTTCGGGCTTACCCTTGATCGTGGAGAATGCCTGCGCGATCTGTTGCGCGCCTTTCTGCGGCGGATCGATCCGTTGCACCGTCGATACGACGGCGTTTTCCGCGGCCGTCTGCGACGGATCGCCATTGACCTTAACGAGAAGATCGACCAAGGCCGCGAGGTCGCTTCCGTTCGCCAGTGCGCCCAAGGCGTCGAAGGACGCGTTGCGAACCGATTCGTCCTGGTCCGACGCTGTTTGAAGGAGTGTCGGGATTGCAGACTCGGCTCCGCGCGTCGCCAGGGCCTGAATCAAAACGGTCTTTGCGGGACTATCCGCGCTCTGCATGGCAGTGACGATCACGCCGTCCACGTCGTCGCCGCGGAGGGCGCCGAGCGTGGCGCGGGATACGCGCGCGACTTCCGCGTCATCCGACATAGACAAGGCGGCCAACTGCGAAACGGAGGACGCGTTGCCGACGGTGGCCAAGGCTTCGAGCGCCGCAATCTTCACGTCCGGATCGCTGCTGTCCAGCGCAGCCGTGACGGCCGGTAGCGCTTCCCCATCTTCGCGCGCGCGCAGGGCGTACAGCGCGACAAGTTGACCGTGGGGGTCGAGCTTGGGAAGTGCCGACGCCAACTCCGCGGTGACCTTTCCACCTTCGAGGTTGCGCAACGCACCTGCGGCAATGGCTTGAAGACCCGCGTCGCTCCCTTTCAACAGTTCAATTAACATCGGCAGAGAATCGGCGCCTTCAACGGCGACCAGGCCTTCGATGGCGGCGATATGGGCCTCACGCGATTCGGCGTCGCTATTCAGCTCCGCGTAGATCGCCTTCGCCTTCCCCTTCTGCCCGTTCTGCACGTAGTTCGACGCGCACATGAGGTAGCCATTCGTGATGGCCGGCTTGAGTTCTTCCGATGCGCTGCCACGCGCCTTTGCCAGGGCGTCAGCGGCCTTCTCGCCCCCAATCCGGCCGAGCGCCGTCGCGGAGGCCTTCGCAACTGCCGGGTCTGGATCGTTCAGAAGGGTAGCGAGATCGGCAACGGCTTCTTCCTGCCCACGCATGCCGATGGAATTGATGATGCCGACCTGTACGCGGTCGTCGGCGTTTCCAAGGGCGGTCAACAGCGCGTCATCGGCGGCTTCACCCTCGATGCTTTCGAGGGCGTAGCGGGCCATGTCCGAGTGCTTCTCGTCGGTCAACATTTTCGCCAGCGCGGGTACGCTCGCGTCCGTGCCGATGACGTAGAGCTGACGGCACACGAAATCCTTGCAGTCGTACGTGGCGTCCGACCCGAGGATCTCGATGAGCCCCTGCTCGATCTGCTGGCGCATGGCGGCGTCGCCGTAGGACTTCGTGCAGTAGTCCTGCACGACGCTGAGCATCTCGCGGTTCTGGCCGAACTCGTAGGTGCGAATTTGCTGAAGCGCATCCGGCAGCGACGGCGTATCCTGCGCGAGGGCCGGCATACCCGCAACGACCGCCACTAACGCCGCAACCATGGCCCATCCGGCGCGGCTGTTTTTTTGATTGATTACGCGAATCATGGTTCTATTCCCTTCCTTCCAGACGCTCAGACGCGCCACGGCGCCCGCAACGAGGGCATCAGCATGTTGTTGGCTTCGGCGTCGTTGATGAATTGTTCCTTGTCCGGGTCCCATTCGAGTTTGCGCCCCAGCAGCATGGCTATATTCGCGATGTGGCACATGGTCGCCGTTCGGTGGCCGACCTCGGGCGGCGCCATACACTCCCCGCGGACCTTCACGTTGTTCAGGAAATCGCGGTGGTGTCCAGGGCTTCGTCCGAGATGCTCCTCGTTGGGTCCGATGATCTCCTTGAGCAGCGACGCGGGTTCGGCCTCGAGGTTGCCGCCGTGGATGTGGATGAACACCCAGCCGTCGGTGCCCTCAAACTTGATCCCCCGGGTGCCGCCGCATTTGCAGATCATCTTCACGCCATTCGGATACTCGAAGGTGAACTCGTAGTCCATGGCGGTGTTGAACATGCCGTCGCGCGGAAAGTCGCCCCAGCCTTCGATCGACTTGGGACCGCTCCGGTCGCTCGCGTTGCCGAGCTGGCCGAGATCGATGATGTGGGCGCCGCGGTCGGTCACTTCGCCGCCGGAGTAGTCGAGAATGTACCGGAACCAGAAGTGGCAGCGTTTCTCCGTGTAGGTTGCCCAGGGGCGCGGGCCGAGCCACATGTTGTAATCAAATCCTTCCGGGATCGGCATGGGCGGCTGATTCTCGAGCGGCCCGTGGTTGTCGATGGGAAGGTTTACATGCATGGTGTGCAACTTGCCGATGCGCCCGTTGCGCACCAGTTCGCAGGCGTAGCGCGCGTTGCTGCGGCTGCGCTCGTGACTGCCGGTCTGGAAGACGCGTCCGTAGCGCTTCACCGCGTCAACCACAGCGCGGCCTTCGCCCACCGAGTTCGCAAGCGGCTTTTCGCAGTACATGTCCCTCCCGGCCTCCGCGGCGGCCACCGCAATCACGGCATGCCAGAAGTCCGGCGTGCAGATGCACACGGCGTCGATGTCTTCGCGCGCGAGAACTTCACGAAAGTCATTGTACGAATTACACCCGTTGTATTGCCCGCTCTGCGTCTGCGTCGCGTAGGTCTCATCGACGAGTTGCTGCGCGGCATCGCGATGATCGCAGTCCACGTCGCACACCGCGAGAACCTGCGCATCCGCCTGCCCCAGGAAGGCGCGCAGGTTGGCGGTGCCCTGGCCACCTACGCCAATGGAGGCCACCGTGATGCGATTGCTCGGCGCCACGGTCCCGTCCAGCCCCAGCGCGGACGCGGGCACGATGTAGGGGAAACCGACCGCGCCCGCCGCAGCCAAAGCTCCCCGCTTCATGAACTGGCGCCGGCTCAACCCGGTTTTCGCGACGCCGGTCTTCTTGCTCCTCTTCATGATTGTCTCCTTTGAACGCTCACTCGATCTGCTCCCTCGGGGAGTTCAAAATTCGAAATATGTCGGGAAGGTACCACTCTCATTCAGGCGGAATGACAGCGCCGGTATCGGCATCTACTTTGACCGCATGGTCGAGGTAGAATTTGGCCGACATCGCAGGATAAGACTCCTTAACAACGTGATAGTATCCGTTCCGAAGCGAAACAATAATTCGCGTTTCAGAGTCCTCACCTCTTGGAAGATCGCTGTCCTTGTTGCGTAAGTCATACGTCGTGTCCAGGTATGGACTCGCCAAATCAACCGCTTCAGATGGCTGCACGTGCACTCCGTCTAAAACTTTGTAGCCACTTATTGAATTTCCCACATCCGTGGTTTTGCATCCATAAAAGATGAACATTAGGGAGAGCAAGCCGAGAACCGTTACAATTCCCTTTGGCCGGTTCAGAACCAACATCTTGCGCATTCCTCTCGTATCGCCGTTATCCTTTAAGGCTTCCTGAAATCTAATTTCTCCCTCAAACACTCCACGGCGCGCGCATGGAACGCGAAAGCACTCTGTTTGCTTCCTCGTCGCCCTCGAACCGTTCTAGTTCGGGGTACCATTTCAGGCCGCGCCCCAGCAATAACGCGATGGTTCCCACGTGGCACACGGACGCCGACCGATGCCCGATCTCGATGGA
This sequence comes from Candidatus Hydrogenedentota bacterium, assembly GCA_023384315.1. Classification (GTDB taxonomy): domain Bacteria; phylum Hydrogenedentota; class Hydrogenedentia; order Hydrogenedentales; family SLHB01; genus JAHDWY01. The sequence continues at coordinate 16,386 of JAHDWY010000002.1, forward strand.
TGCCGCGGTCTGGCCACGGGTCTTGATGCAGTGCAGGAAGTTCCCGTGGTGGTTGTCGCTGGCGTAAAGACGTATCTCGTTCGGGCCCACCGCCGCTTCGGCAACCTTCTCAGGATACGCTTTGATGGCGTCGCTTTCCACATACAGCCACCCCTCGCTTCCTTCAAAGCGCATGCCCCATTGGGACGTGTCTTCGGTGGCGGTGGAAATCATCTTGACGCCGTTGGCGTAGGTGAACTCGATGCGATGGTCGATGGGCGCGTCGTAGATGCCTTCTTCCGGGAACACGCCGGTCGCTTCGATGGCGACCGGGCCGGAATGGTCGGTGCCGTTGCCCCATTGGCCGATGTCGTAGTAATGGGCGCCCCAGTCGGAGATGTAGCCCTCCGAGTAGTCCATGATCCATCGGAAATTGAAATGGCACCGGCCCGGCGTGTACGGCGCCCAGGGAGCGGGACCAAGCCACAGGTCGTAGTCGAACCCCTCGGGGACCGGCTGCGGCGGCGTGTTCGGACCATACTCGCCGCCGCGAATGGCGAAGCCTTTGGGCACGCCGATGTGGATTGTCTGGAGTTCGCCGATGTAGCCGTTGCGGACCAGCTCGCAGGCGCGGCGGCAACCCTCGCGGGAGCGACGCCAAGTACCCGTCTGCAGCACGCGGCCGTATTGCTTCACCGTATCCACCATGGCGCGGCCATCCGCGACAGTCAGCGAGACCGGCTTCTCGCAGTAGATGTCTTTGCCGGCGCGCGCGGCGGCGACGGTAATCACCGAATGCCAGTGATCCGGCGTTCCTATTGAAACCGCATCGATGTCGTCACGTTCGATGATCTCGCGGAAGTCCGTATACGTGGCGCAGCCGGTGTCGCCGTAGTGTTCGTCCACGATCTTCTTGGCGGCGGCGCAGCGTCCCGCGTCGACGTCGCACACGGCGACCACCTGCGCGCCCGCTTGCGCGAGGAACGCGCGCATGTTGCTCGATCCCTGACCGCCGACGCCAATGCAACCGATGGTAACCCGATTGCTCGGGGCCGTTTTGTCGTCCGCGCCCAACGCGGACGCAGGAATGACGGTGGGAATTCCCGCCATCGCGGCTGCGGTCGCGGAGGTTCTCAAAAAACTTCGGCGGGATACGGTGGTTTGCGATAGAGATGTTGCTGCGCACTTCTTCATCGACTTCAAATTCCTGCTCCACAGTTCGGGCAACGGTGCACGCTGCTGTCGACTCGCGTGCCGCAATAGGTGCACTCGCCATATTGAGATTCCGGCGAATGCATCGCGATATTGTCGGGCTCCGGACGATAAAGTTCCACCGGTTCCGGTTCGTCATGAACGACGGTGTCGGGCGTCCCCCCCTTTGCAAACGCGACGACGACTGACACAAAACCACTGATGGCTACGATGGCGAACCCGACGCCAAACAGTGTGAAGATGAATGGCGCGCCCATCGCGCGCGCCGAGGTCGTCCAGAAGAACGCAAAGCCGATGACCATCAGCATGATTACCATGCCGGGGATCAGCGCGAGGCGGCCGCCTGGCGGGTTGCCGCGCGAAGCGCCGTAGTGCATGCGTACCCGCTGTCTTCGATGCCGTCGTCCCATGCTTAGAAAATCCCCCGTCGGTCCCGTTCGGCACAGCTCAGTTCCCCGGCGTCCGCCTTGACGTTCAATTCGCGGAAAGACGCCGCATCGAGTTCCGGAAGCGATTGCACGCGATCGAGAAACCGTTCCCGCTCCTTGTCGGACACGATACCGTCGGTGAGTGTGGTGAACTTGTGGATGTAGTCCTTCCGTTCAAACGGCCGCGCCCCAAGCGAATGTGCGTTGGCGACGGCGAGTTCGTCGACCAGGGTGTCGCCGTTCTTGAATTGAATCTCCACGCGGCCGCCGAAGGCCTTCTCCTTTGGATCGCTGCTGTGATACCTGCGCGTCCATTCGGGATCTTCGCAGGTGCCGATCTTCTGCCACAGGGCGACCGTGTCGGGACGCGACGCGCGTTCCGGCGTATAGCTGTCGACGTGATGCCAGCGGCCGTCCTGCAACGCCACGGCGAAGATGTACATGATGCTGTGATCAAGCGTCTCCCGGCTCGCCTTCGGGTCCATCTTCTGCGGGTCGTTGGCGCCGGCGCCGATGACGTAGTGGGTGTGATGGCTCGTGTGAATCGTGATGAACTCGATGTTGTCGAGGTTTTCAATGCGCTCACGCATGCGGAACGCGAGGTCGATGAGCGCCTGGGACTGGTATTCCGCGGAGTGCTCTTTCGTATACGAATCGAGAATCGCGTGCAACGACTCGCCGGGGTCGGGCAGGGGCACTTCATAACGGCTGTTGGGCCCGTCAAGCATATACGCGAGCACGCTGTCTTCGCCTTCGTAAATGGGCGACGGACTCTTCTCACCCCGCATCGCCCGATCGACGGCTTCCACGGCAAGCTTCCCCGCGTGTGCGGGGGCGTAGGCCTTCCAACTGGAGATTTCGCCCTTGCGCGACTGGCGCGTGGAGAAGGCGACATGCACGGCCTGTTGAATCGCCTGATAGACCGTATCGGTATCGAGACCCAACAATGACCCAATGCCCGCGGCCTGCGCAGGGCAGAGATGGGCGATGTGATCCTTCTTGTGCGCGTGCAGGCAAATGCCTTTGACGAGATTGATCTGAATTTCGTACCCAACGAGGATCGCGCGGATCAGATCTTCCCCCGTCAGGTTGTGGCGGCTGCCGCATTGCTGCGCGACCGCGAGAATGGGCGGAATGTTGTCGCCGGGATGAGAGTAATCCGCCGCGAGAAAGGTGTCGTGCATGTCCAGTTCGCGGACCGCGGTGCCATTTACCCAAGCCGCCCATTCGGCGTCGCAACCAAATGATTTGGAAATACCGAAGACCTGCGCGCCGCCTTCACGCGGATGAGCAAGCGCCTGACTGCGGGCGTTCGCCACCGGTTGGCGGTTGATCGCTGCCAATGCCACCGCGGCGTTGTCGATGATGCGGTTGATGACCATCTCCGACGCGGCGGCGTCCAGCGGCGCGCGATCCGTCGCGATAGCCGCCAGCTTCCATGCGAGTTGATCGTTCTTGGGCAACGCTTCTTTCGAGCGATAGACCCGTACCGAGTGGTTCTTCATCCGCCTCCGTGCAATACGCGGTTCGCAGCGATTGGGCACCGTGAGACGCGTAGTATTGCACTTGAAGAAAGGTAATTCCAGAGCGGAAACGCATTCGTCCCCTCAGAGACGAACTTTCGCGCTTGCCGGGCTGGTGCCCGGTGCACCCGGGTCAGCGGCGGTTGGCGTGGACGAGTTCGTCGAGGCGTTGCAGGAAACGGGAGCGGTCGGCCTTCGCGAAGGGGGCCGGACCACCGGTCATGGTCCCGTGTTCGCGCATGTGAGACAGGATTTCGCGGGTCGCGAGGGCGTCGCCGATGGAGGCTTCGGTGAACACACGGCCCTTGGGACCCAGCGCGGCCGCGCCCTGTTTCAAACACCGCGCAGCAAGCGGGATGTCTGCGGTCACCACGATGTCCCGTTCGCGGACATGCTCGACGATCCAATCGTCCGCGGCATCGAAACCATCATCGACAACGACGAGTTCAATCCCGTCTTCTTCGGGAACGCGTATCCACGCGTTGGCAACAAGCACAACCCGCAGCCCGTAGCGTTTGGCCACGCGATAGACCTCGTCCTTGACCGGGCAGCCGTCCGCGTCGACAAAGATCGACGGCGACGTGGGTTCCTCCGAATGCGCGTCGCGGACGGTCATCTACGATACGTTTCCCTCTATGACGAATGGAGCGCGATGCGGTTGCCTTCGCTGTCGAACACGACGGCGCGGCTCCCCCACGGTTCGATGGAGCGCGGCGGCTGCAAGACTTTTCCGCCATTGGCTTCGACCGCCGCAACGGCCGCGTCGAGCCGGCCATCGCAGTTGAAGTACAGGAGTGCGCCGTTGCTGGACGGTTCCATGCCCGGTTTCGAGTACAGGCAGCCGGACATCTCCCCCGCTCCGTGTTCGATGACGGCGACGCCGGGACGGTCTTCGACGACCTTCGCGCCGAGTACGGCCGAGTAGAACTGGATTGCCCGTTTCAGATCGCTGACAGGCAAGTCGAACCAAATCACGCGGTTGGCCATGAGAAATGCTCCTTCGAATTTCCCGCGCGCAACGTTGTGTTGCGCGACGGACCCCCATTTGCGCCTCCGCCGGCCGTTCACCGGCGAAGGCATCCCCCTAACGGTAGCACGAGCGGGTTGGACGCGGCCAATTCTGCGTGCGAGAACTCAGTCGTGGTGATCCGCCGGACGAAGATTCTCGGCATCCGCGAGTTTCCCGGCGAGTTGCGCGGGATTGTGAATGAGAATCGGCAAGTGCTGCGGACAAATCCACGTTCGTTCGCCGCGGTATTCGAGGGGAATCAACGGCGTGGCATCGGAATCGCGTTCGCACGCCAGGCATCGGGGGATCGGTTCGTACTTGGTCACGGGAGGAACCTCCGTTCGGTTAGCGCTTGGTCTGGCCGTTATTCTATCGAAGTGCGATGGGCATTACGACGCGAATGCCTCCCGAACTGCGGTGCGCTTCGTTACAGCGAAGGCAAGCCTTCGCACTCCACAGGGCCGAAACACGGTGGCGGAGTGGACGAAGAATGTGGACAGCCTGCATTTTCCTTCTTGATTGCCGAGTAAATGACTCAAGCGCAGAGAAGGAAAATGGAGGCTGTCCCTGCTTTTCACCAATATTGGTGATCCTGACACGCGCGAACACAACACGCCGCGCGACCGCTTTCAACCACTCCGAAGGAGTGCAACAGGACAGCCCAGGGCAACGCCCTGGGAATTCGCGTAGCCCCACTACTGGCTGCCCTGAAAGGGCAAAACACGAAACCTCTTACTTCCGAACGTAGACCTGGTACTCGTAGGTCAGGTTCTTCTCTTCGCCGGAGGCGAGTTCGATCTCCCACGTCAACTCATGTTTGGGATTGGTCTGTTTGAGACCTTTGCCAGTCTGCACGTCTTTAGCGGCGGGCGTGGTGTTGAGCACTTTGCCCGACAACTCTTTCGTAATCTCCATGGTGACGGCCTTGCCGTGGCGGTTGCGTACGCGGAGTTCGCCGCGCAACGTGACAAGGTCGTAGGCCCAACCCTGGAAGCTCGACGCGTTCATGACGCGATCCGTTTCGATCTCCGCCTGTTCCGCGAGGACGTTCATGGCGCGGTTGATCCGGATCGTCGTTTCCGCGCCGGGCGCGGTGTAGTAGCAGATGTCCTGGCCGGTAAACGCGCCCTTGGTGACAAACTCGGCGGGCGCGGTGGTCAACGGCATGTCCAACGGATTCACGATGCGGCAGGAGTGCCAGACCTCTTCCGGATTGATACCTTCCGGCGCGTTGGGCTGACCCGCATACTGGCCTTCGCTATTGAGAAAGTCCGCAATCTTCCAGGTGTAAATATGCTTGTAAGGCACATCTGCTGTGAATAGCGGAATCCACGCCGTCTCGCCACGCTTCAACGTGATCCGGTCAACGGGATAAAGGAAGAGATCCTCTGCGGCGGCGCCTTCGGCCGCAGTCGAGTACGAGGGCAAGGGCACGTCGCTCGGACTGAAGAAGACCGCCGCATTAGACATGACGGCCTGTTGCATGACCACGTTGCGATTGGATTCGCTCGCGCCACGGGTCAGGGCTTCGAGAAACTCGGCGAGTTTCTGGCTCTGCGCGACGGGGCTGACGACATCGCTGAACTTGATGTTCGGAAACCCGGTGATCAGTTCCAGGTCCACGTTGTCGAGATCGGCCACCTCGTTGATGACCAAGGCCCGCGCGCTGAACCGCGCCGTCTCAGGATCGGAGAGGTCGATGCGGTACGCAGGCGACCACGTGATGCCGCGGGCGAGATAGCTGACGGACACCTGCTCCCCCGCTGCAGGCGCGTTTAATTCCATGCGGATGGCGGGCCGCTTCTGCGGTACCGGGACCGTGCCGGATACATCGCCGCCTTCCACGTGCGCGCTGACGACGGTGTGCGGATTCACCGCGACGATTCCGGATTCCGTTTCGATCATGACGAGTTGCCCGCCGCCCGCCGGAGGCATGAAACGGGCTTCCGCCGGTTCGGGCGAACGTCCGCCCATGAAGTAAGGATTGGTTTCGGCAGAGGTTTTCACATCGGCGAAGGGCAAGATGATCCCGCGAATCGGCTCCAGTCCTTCCTGCGGCAGGTAAAGCATCACGCGCTTCCCCACGTTTCCGTAGAGGAGATCGGCAACGGACTGTGCCGCGCGCTGGTCCTCGAAGTCTTCCATGCCCGTGATGAGCGAACGCAGTTTCAGTTCTTCAGGGTACGCCACCCAGAAGGTGCCCAGCGACGGTACCGGAAGCTGTCCGAGCCGGACCGTGCTCGCGCCTTCAGGCAGGCTCGCGGAGGCGTTGAAATAGCCGAGGCCGTTCTTGAAAAGCGCGACTTTCTGGATGGTAACCGGGGCATCGGCGGACGCGGCCTCCGCGTGGGCGGAAAACGCAATAGCGAGGAGCGCGGCGGATACCATTGCTGAATCTCCTTCGTGGACTCGGCGTGTAGGACCGGTGCTATGGACGATACGGACGTTATGGACAGTATGGACGGACCTGCGCCGGAAGTTGTGAAGAAAATGTCAGGCGAATGCAAAAGGAAGTTCAGGAAACAGATTCACCGGCATCCGGTTTGAGTGCGCGGACGACTTCGTCATAGTCGTACACCGGGGCGATCGCTTCGCCGGGCTTGAGGACGAGGAAGTCTTCCTCGTTCCAATCGCCGTTGACCATCTTACGGATGAGATCCGTCGACCCTTCGATGACAACGAAGTCTTTGCCTTGCGCTTCCGCCTTCTTGCGGCACGCGTCCGCGTAGCCCAGGTGTTTGAATTCCGGCACTTCGATAAAGACGACCTTGCCGTCCTGCGGATAGTCGGGATGAAGCGTATCCCACAGGAACTTCGCGTTCTCTTCGCCATACTGTTCGACGAACGCCTCGTAAGGCACATCGTAACCGGAACGTTCGCGGAATTCGTCCGTCTCGCGGACGAAGTCTCCGCCGTGTTCGAGGTATCCCGCGGAGCTAAAGGCCTGGCTGGGGTTGTCCGCGAAATGCTCCTTCATCCGCTGCTTCGAGCCGAGGAAGAGCGTGCAGCAGTCGTGCGCGCGCGGAATGACCAACGGCGCGCCATGACTCACCAAGCCGGCCGTCGCATTACCGCAAAGGCCGAGTCCGAGGACGATAGCGTCGTACCCTTTGCCGGACTCATTTGCGGCATCGATGCTGCGTTGAATGAGTCCACGCAGGTAGCCAGGTTCGTTGTGGGCCCCCTTCGGCGTGAACTCGAGATCGATCACATGCCGGCTCGTCGCCACGCAATGGCAAATCTCGCGGGTGAAGACTTCGCAAGCTATGAGTTTGAGAAGCATGGCGCGGAATTCTAACTACTCAGGCACCGGATGGTCCAGCGACGCAATCGCTCGCAGTCCCGAGATGACGGCGTCGGTCATAGGAAAGCCGCGCCCTAGCGTCAATACATCGGCCCTTCCACCGACGTAGTACACCGTTCCTCCGCGATGGTTGAGGCCAGGCCATTCAATGAGGATCGGGACTTTCCAATGACCCCCATACTCCAGAAGCGCTTCACGCGTGAGTTTGATTCGAGGTAGCACGCGTTGCTCGCCGTCGATCGTAACAACAAGATCCTCATCGCGCGTCTCAAGGTCGAGCGTCTTGTACGCTTCAATGAACGCCAGCCCTTCCTCTTCCGACCGAATGGCCCAAGGAAGGTAGCAGAAGCTGTCATCGTTGAACGCGTCGACTCCCAAATCGTCGTTCTTGTGCGCAACACTGGGAGGCCGACGTGCGGAACTCCACTCGCACTGAACCCAGCATGAATTGTCGAGGTACTCCGGATAGAATCCGGCAGGTTCGATCATCAGGTTTCCCCGGATCTTGCTGATGGGCGGCACGGCGCCATCGTGACTTTCCGCATAGTACTTCAGCGCGACGTACACGTGCCAAACATCGTTCGGACAACTTGCGGCCCGCGATCGACTTCGCAACTCGCCCAACCCGAAGTAGGTGCCGGCTATACACACCAACACGACGAGTAGGCACCCAAGCGCGATACGAGTCTTGGCAGGACGTGAACTCGTCGGCTGCGATTCATTGCCTT
>JAHDWY010000688.1 GCA_023384315.1 Candidatus Hydrogenedentota bacterium
GGCGCGGCGGACGCCGGTTTGTCCACATACTCCGGCCAATGCGCTCCTTCAACCACCCAAGCAGTAATGGCGTCGATGGCTTCCTGCGGCAGTTTCTCGCGGGGCGGCATCTGCACGTCGCCGGTATGGGCGATGACCTGGACAAGGAGACTCACCGGATTGCCCGGTTCCACGGCGGGACCCCTGCTGCCGCCCTGTAATATGGCCTCCGCGGAATCGAGGCGGAGTCCCGACTTCTGTTTCTCGGGGCCGTGGCATGAGTAACAATGCTCGACGAGCACGGGCCGCACGTCGCGCTCGAAGCGTTCCAGCGCGGCCGAGTTTGATGGCGTGGCGTGGGACGGTCCTGTTGCGTACATGCACAAGGCAATCCAAACGCCAAACGAGTATGACTTCATATTTGTATCCCAGGGTCCTTGCAGCGGATCCAGAGTTAGAATAGCAGAAGAAGTCCCCTGACGGTAGCGGAAGAATGCCGGATCTGTCGCGGATCGTTCGTCAGAAGACGAATGCAAAGAGTCTCGTAATCGCGGCCACGATCAGGAACAACCGGGGGATGATGCCGAGCGGCTCGTCAGACACCTCGTGAAAACTACGCACCGTACGGAGGGTCTTGGGATACGCGAGAATGTCTGAAATCCCAAATTGCTCCTCACGGCCAAACGCAACCCACAACTTGCCCGCCGCGTCTTCCGGATGATACCCGACGATGTAGTACGTCCCTGTCGAGGGAAGCGTCACGTCTTCTTCGACATAAATCCAGGATTCCGTTCCCGTGAAGGGCTCCGAGAAAAACTCGACCTCGGAACTGGAGGACTCGAAGGTCAGCGCGCCCGTTCCGTTGGGGAGATCAAAGGGCACCGTCGCACTCGGCAACCCCGGACCCACCAGCGCAACCGCGGGCAGGTACCCGGACAGGTTCTCGATTACCGGCACGCCGAGCTGCAAGTAGACGGAGTCGCCCGCGGTCCCGCCGAACGTCAACCAGACCTCCTGATTGTTTTCGGAGACTTCGTGGAGGATCAGTTGCGATACGCCCGGTTCGACGACGGCGAGCGCGGACGCCGCGTCGACGTGCGTGCCGTCATTCTCGACAAGCCTATGCGCCAAAACCTGAGGCGCGAGGAACAACACAAGCGCGGACACAACGATGACGAATCGTTTGGCGTACATACCTGAACCTCCTGATCCGCCCGGGCGGGCTCTCGATCCAGCCGTTTTTTGTCGATACGTCGAGTATACCACGCGTATACTCAGGCACATTTGCTGGAGGGTCAAAATGAGTACGCCACATATTGGTTTAATTCGAGACCGGTATCGCACTGCGCTCCTGGATGACGTCTTGCCGTTTTGGATGCGGCACATCCGTGACGACGAGATGGGCGGGTATCTCCACCACATCGACGCGGACGGGTCGGTGGTGTCAACGGACAAGTGCTTCTGGATGATCGGGCGCGCGGTTTGGATGTATTCGAAAGCGTACAACGATATCGAGCGGCGGCCGGAGTGGCTCGACTTCGCGCGGCTTGGGTATGAGTTCATCCTGAAGCACGGCTTTGACACGGACGGCCGCATGTTTTACACCGTGACCCGCGACGGGCGGCCCTTGAGGAAGCGGCGTTACCTCTTCACGGAGACCTTCGGGGTTATCGCACTGTCGGAATACGGCAAGGCGACCGGCGACGCGGCCGCAATCGACCGGGCGCGGACGCTCTACCGCAAGGTCATCGCATTGAATGATACGCCGGATGCCTCCATGCCGCCGAAGTTCTACCCCACGCGGCCCATGAAGTCCCACGCCATGCCCATGATCATCATCGCGATGACGCAGGTGTTGCGGCGCAACGGGGATGATCCTTTCTACGAGGCGACCATCGATCGTTGTATAGACGAGGTTCTGAATCACTTTCTGCACCACGAGAAGCGGGCTCTGTTTGAGACCGTGGAACCGAACGGCGAATTGTTGTTGGACATCCCGGAAGGACGTTGCATCAATCCCGGTCATGCTTTGGAAACGGCATGGTTCCTTCTGGAAGAAGCGCGTCATCGAAAGGACGATGCTCTCATCGCGAAGGCCCTCCCCATCATCGACTATTCCATGGACCTCGGCTGGGATGACGAATACGGCGGCATCCTCTACTTCGTCGATATCGACGGCAGACCGCCGGAACCTTACGAACACGACATGAAACTCTGGTGGGTCCATTGCGAAGCCCTGTACGCAAACCTCCTCGCCTACCGCCTCACGGGCGAACAGCGGTACTGGGACAACTTCGAGAAAATCGACCAATACGCTTTCGCACACTTCCCGGACCCCAAACAGGGCGAATGGTTCGGCTACCTTCATCGGGACGGAACCCTCGCCAATACGGTAAAAGGGAGCAAATGGAAAGCGCCGTTCCATCTGCCCCGGATGCTGCTGAATGTCTGGTACGTGCTGGACGAAATGTTGGAAGGCTAACAAATCTGTCTTAGAATAGAACAATGGAAGCAATACCGAGTACGAAGAAGTTTCTCAATGCCCTGACGAGCGATGGTCGCGCAAGCTCACGAACGCTATTCCTGATTCCAGATCCAGACGGCAGTCCCTGGTTTGTCGCGATACGCACCGGAAAACGTTACAAGAGGGCCTACGTAGTCTACGTTGGCTGTTCCATCTGTGCGGATGATGTCCTCGAAGAGATTTCGATTCCCGGAATCGATCGGGGTCGAGTTCACCGTCTCGTGGAGTCACTGATTAATGAATGAGGCCGATTTCACCTTGCCACTGTAGGGGACCTCGAGGA
>JAHDWY010000689.1 GCA_023384315.1 Candidatus Hydrogenedentota bacterium
CCAAGTTTACGGCATAAGTGTTCTTGATATTGAGGTCGTCCGGATCGAGTTGCGACGCCTTTTCCAGGTATCCCGCGGCTTCTTTAAAATCCTTCCGGTTCATCGAAAGCTCGCCGAGGGCGTAGAGTCCTGCCGCGTTCTCTTCCAACCCAAGCGCGCACAGCAGCGCGGAAGTCGCGTCATGCGCGGCCTGCTCGAAACGCTCTTTCAAAATCGCGCCGCCATCGGCGGTCCACCGCTTCACTTCCTCGTCGTCCACCGTCAGATCGGGGCTGGTCACGTTGTACCCGCCACGCTTGGTCGGATTGCCGAGCTTGGCGTTCGCGAGCACCGGTTCGTTCGTCACGATAAGCACGTCATCCCACAGCGTCTTGCCGTCCGGCAACAGGACCAGCTTGCCGTCGAGCTTCGCCGCCAGCGTGCCTTCGGCGCCGTAGATCCCATACGTCATGACGAGGTCCAGCAACACGTCATAGCCGTTCTTGCCGAGGCCGTTGTAGCGCGCCTCAACCGCGTCCTGCCGCGAATGCATGCCGGCAATGCTGCCCAGCGGCGCGACGCGCTCGATCTCCTTCTGCACGGCCGCTTCCAGGCGTTCCTCGATGATGCCCGCAAAGACCTCGGCGGGCTTATAGCCTTCGAGGGCCGCATGGATCGGCGCGCGGTATTTCGCGTTCACGACCGCGTCCGCACCCGTACCCAGGATAAGCCCCGCCGATCCCGCAATCCGCAAGGTTTTCCCCGCGGGCGAAACCGATACAATCATGTCCTCCGGCGTGGCCTCCGCGGCCCAGGCCGGATTCTGCGCGGTCTGCAGCGACGTCGGCCGGTTCGGGTCGGTCGTCGCGCAACCGGCAATGAATACTATGGACGCGATGGACAGAATGGACGATACGGACTGGACGGACTGGACGAACACAAGACGCGAAAACAAGCGTGACATGATTCCTCTCCAAAGGGTAATTGCTGGGCTCAGAACAAGCGCGGACGCGGCGTGCAGTGCGCCGCGTAGTGGGAATCATGCTAACACGTACGCGGTGCGCAGTGAAAGAGCGAGATTAGTCCCAGCAAACACCGATGCTTGGCTCACTGGGACCGCCAGGCTCCAGCCTGGTTCTTCTAGGATTATTCAGAAACCATCGGTTGCTAAACAGACGACGGTTCGCAGTGCGATCCAGACCCAAGAGCCAGGCTGGAGCCTGGCGGTCCCAGTTGCGTCTCCGCAGCCGCTAGATAGGACGCAGCCCACCCGCGCGGTCTAACACTCAGGAGAAATCCCAGCTCAATCATCGCTCGGCGGCTTGCGCATCGCCTTCTTCTTGCCCACCTTCTTCTTCTCATCCACCCGGCGCGCTCGCGACGCCCGAGACGGCTTCGTCGCCACGCGCCGCTTCGGCTTCCGCCGCCGCGCCGCCAGACGCCGCTCCAACTCGGCCAACGCCTCCGCCTTGTTCCGGTGCTGCGACCGCGACGCCGTCGCCACGACGATCATCCCCGTCGGAATGTGCCGCACCCGCACCGACGACTCGGTGACGTTCTTATGCTGACCGCCCGGGCCGCCGCTCTTGAAGAAAGTGATCTCGATTTCGTCTTCGGGGATTGGCATGAGTCAACGGTACTCAAACTTACCGTGGAAGAACAAGCGGCTTGGCGCGGGCAGTCTCACCCTTAGAGCTTCCGTATCACCCCAGCCCAATAGACCTCGCCCCGAATCCGGTGGGGCGACGTCAGCACCCAGGATCGCATACTCGGCCCTCCGGACAGGAGTGCGAAGTATCCTGCAGCTACGGCAGCGGCGAAGCCGAAAGCAAGGGTGAAATACGAATAGGCAAGCAGCCGAAAGACTAGAGATGCAATGACGACAGACAGAACCGGAACGATCAATGCGCGGTCGTAGGCAGGAATAATCAGTCTCCCGGTTGTGATCCTTCCGAAAATTGAGACGGGTGGTTTAAGAATACCGCAGTAGATGATCAGGCGGTACAAAGCCCCAATACCAACAATCATCAACGTCAATGCGTGTACTGCCGAGGGCGTGTCCGGGTCCGCTGATTCCGGAATGTGACTTGTCGTGGCCCAAATCCACAGGAAGATCAAAACGCCATATCCAATAGGCGATGCGACGAGTCTCTCGCTCAATTGATCGTACGGTCCGAGCGCGCACAATGGCCAACCAACTCTCGCCGGCGAAGCTGTCAGCGCTTTGGCCGTGTAGTTGCGATCATAGCGCGTTGGCGCGGGGACTTGGTTGAGTCTCTCCAACCAGTTGATCGCGCCGAAGGCTATAGTCGTTTGGTTGCCCGCAAGAATCAATCGCAGCGCGACGCTTCCCTGGTCTGTCAACGTAGCCTCCTGGAGCTTGGAAGGCTCGATCGTTTTGGGTAGGAGCATCTGGATAGAAATGAACATGAACAATTGAAGCAGAAGCGCCATGCCTACTTGAGGAAGTAGGAGTACAGAAATCGCCAATCCCATAGCGAGACCCATAACCGCACGGTGCATACCGACGAACCAAAGACACAACGCCATCATTGCGTGGTAGCCAGTAAAGAAGAGATACAAGCCTGACGACAAATTCACCCAAGGTGTCGCCAATGTCGGAATCGCAAACACTGCAAGGTATGCCGCGTCCCGCCAATCAAGGTGTACCGGACCCAGGGGGAGACGACGGCTTGGCTCGAACGGCGTTGCGCAAAGCCATCTCCGATAACCCGGATCAAAAACCGGATGAAACGAGAGAACGCGGTGGGTGCCGTACAGGAATAGCCCGAGTATGGA
>JAHDWY010000690.1:0-1733 GCA_023384315.1 Candidatus Hydrogenedentota bacterium
CTACCTGCCTTTCGCGCGCGCCTTCGCAGAGCATTCCATGGCCAGCGGACGGCGTACCGTGTACGTGCGCTTCGGACGTCATGAGCCCATCTGCGCCGCAGATGAACGGCTGACCGTCCTCGAGGTCGATCCCCAGTCCGGGTTTGAATCCTTCATCGATGCGATCCATGACGAAATCTCGGAGGCGGGTCGCGGCGCGTTCTATGTGTTCGACTGCCTTTCCGACCTCGTTGCCGACTGGTACAGCGACCAGATGCTCGGCAATTTCTTCATGCTGACCTGTCCCTATTTGTTCGACATGGAAACGGTCGCCTACTTCGCGTTGTTGCGCCATCACCACGGTGACGCCGCGTCGGTTCCGATACGCAATACGACGCAGTTGTTTGTCGACGTGTACCGCCACGCGGGCGCAACGTACCTGCGCCCCATCAAAGTCCGGCAGCGGGCAATTCCGACCATGCACCACCTTCACATGCTGGAGGGCGACCGCTGCGAAGCGGTCACGGAAAGTCACGTGCTGTCGGAGGTGCTTGGCCGGAGCGCGCAAGTGGCGACGGATAAGCCGTACCGGCTTGACCTGTGGGAACAGGCATTCCTGGAAGCCCAGCAGTGCGCCCAATCCGCAACGCCGGCAACGGACGAAGGCGATCGGGAGCATCTGCTGCGGCGGCTGTTGCGGATGGCGGTGTCGAGAGACGCCAGGGTGTTGGCGCTTGCTGAGCAGTACTTTCGGCTGGACGACGTGGCCGCCATCGGACAGCGCATCGTGGGGACCGGCCTGATCGGAGGCAAGGCCGTCGGTATGCTGCTCGCGCAGGCGATCCTGCGCCGATCGACGGGCACCTGGACCAACCGCCTCGAAACCCACGATTCCTTTTATATCGCTTCAGATTCGTTCTACACGTTTCTGGTGGAGAACGGCTGTTGGTGGATCCGCAAGAAGCAGCGGAATCTCGAATCGATCCAGGAGAGCGCAAGCGAAGCCCGAAGACGCATCCTGACGGGGAAATTCTCGCCGCACATGGTCGAACGGTTCCGCGACATGTTGGAGTATTTCGGACGTTCACCCATCATCGTGCGGTCCAGCAGCCTCTTGGAAGACAACTTCGGCAACGCATTCGCCGGGAAGTATGAGAGCGTATTCTGCGCCAACCAGGGGTCGCCGGACCAGCGGCTGGAAGAATTCCTGAACGCGGTCAAGACCGTCTACGCATCGAGCATGAGCGAGGAAGCCCTGGCGTACCGGGCGCGTCACAACCTTCTGCAGCACGACGAGCAAATGGCCCTGTTGGTACAACGCGTGTCCGGCTCCCAGCACGGCCGGTACTTCTATCCTCATCTGGCGGGCGTCGGCTACTCCTTCAACCCGTACGCGTGGTCGCCGGATATCGATCCCCAAGCGGGAATCGTCCGACTGGTATTTGGCCTGGGAACGCGGGCCGTCGACCGAAGCGATGACGACTACACGCGGATTATGGCGCTGAACGCTCCCGATCTACGGCCGGAGGGGCAAACGGCAAGCGACGCGCCGTACGCACAACACAAGGTCGATGTCATCGATCTTCGGGAGAACACGCTCCGGACCATCGAATTCGAGGAAGCCATCTCCCAGAACGTTAATCTGCCCCTCGACCGGCTTGCCCCGGTCAATGCCGCGGTTGCACGTCGCCGGCGCGAAGGGGGCGATCTGCGTCCGGCCCCCCGGTTTCTTACATTCGACGGGGTCGTCACGG
>JAHDWY010000690.1:1743-2776 GCA_023384315.1 Candidatus Hydrogenedentota bacterium
ACCTGCGGCATATCCTTGCCACCCTGGAAGCAGCTTACCAGTATCCAGTTGACATCGAGTTCTCTGTCCACCTGCTGCCGGACGACTCTTACCGGTTGAACCTGTTGCAGTGCCGTCCGCTCCAGGTGGCGTCGAGCACGGTCGCGAAGGAGCTGCCGGAGTCTCTCGCGCCGGGCCAGATCCTGCTTGAGAATCGCGGGCCGCTAATCGGTCGAAGCCGGGTCGAACCTGTAGGACGGATCATCTACGTCGTGCCGGAACGGTATTCGACGCTTGGGATTCAAGACCGCTACGCCGTGGCACGGCTTGTGGGCCGCCTCACGCATCTCCCTCTCAAAGCGGGCAGTGGGAGCCTGCTGCTGGCGGGGCCCGGACGTTGGGGAACACGTTCGCCAGAACTCGGTGTCCCCGTGTCGTTTGCGGAAATCAACGCTGTCGGTGTCCTGTGCGAGATCGTCGCCATGCGGCAGGATTTGACGCCGGACGTATCCATGGGAACGCATTTTCTCAGCGATCTCGTGGAGTCCGACATCCTCTATCTCGCCGTATTTCCGTCACATGCCGACAACCGTCTCGACTTCGATTCCTTTGTTCATCGTGAGCTGACGCCCCTGGCATTCGAGACTCCAGATGCGGCGCTGGATGGGGTGGTCCATGTCTACGACAGCGAGAACGTACAGATTTTCGCTGACACCATCCGCCAGAGGGCCGTGTGCTATCGAGGGCTGCCGAAATCCTGACGAGCCGGGAACCTGCGACCGCAGGCCCGCAAGGTCGCCGAAATGCCCGAGGGTGGTGACAAAAAACGTCGCGCGCTACCGAACTGAGGCGCGATATCTTCCCAAGTTCACCACGCGTTCAACCTCATGATCCACCTCAACTACCCTCCATTGCATGAGTTATTTCTCTCGATGCACCCTTGGCACAGCAGTTGCCTCTCTCTCCGCGTAGTGAATCAGAATCGGCACTACGCACAGAGCCGATGGTGGAAACAGCAACGCAAATCGAGTTGGTTCGTTGGAGGGTCCGAGAA
>JAHDWY010000691.1 GCA_023384315.1 Candidatus Hydrogenedentota bacterium
GAGAATTCTAACCGGCGCAGGCCTGTCAAGACCTCGTAAGCCCTTAGTTTCGATTGTAGTATACGTAAGTGAGGTTGTCAACAATAAAATCCCTCGTGACAACTGTTTCCAAACTCACTGTACCGGTATCATTTGGTTCCCGGCTTGCCGGATGTGTCGGCAACATCCGCTACGCAGCGAAAGCCATAGTCGTCTCTCGTTGCATCCATTCGCGCGTAATGCCGCTTGGCACAGCGCGCGTCGTAACTGCTTGTGCGGAAAGACCCTCCGCGAAGCACGCGGTATACCTGGCCGTAGTCCTTCTTGATCTCGGAGTTGCCGGTATAGGCCTTGTACCAACTCGATGTCCATTCGTACACGTTGCCTGCCATATCCAGGCAACCGTACGGAGACGCGCCGCCCCGGAACTCTCCAACCTCGGTGGGTTTCGGGTTGATCCCGCCCCCCGTGTTGGCGAGGCTGTCGTCAAACAGCTCACCCCACGGATAGGCCCGGCCGTCGGCACCACGCGCGGCTTTCTCCCACTCCTGTTCGGTCGGCAACCGCTTTCCAACCGCAGCGGCGTACGCGGATGCCTGCTCCCAGGAGACGTTGGTCACCGGGTAGTTCTCAAATTCTTCTTCAAATGTGTGCGAGGGGAACACCGCCTTGTACTGGGCGTTGGTCACTTCATACTTGTCGATGTAGTAAGCATCCAACATGACAGCCTGCCGGGGCCGTTCGTCGGGCGCTTGATTGTCTTCGCCGAACAAGAATTCACCGCCCGGAATCAGCACCATCCCCGGCGGAGCGGCCCCTTCCTTCATCTTGAGGTCCACAACGCGTTCGTCCGCCGGATTCAACTCTACGACGTCCTCGGCCATGACGTAGCCACGGGCATAGACGCTGACCGTATACGCGCCCGGAGCCAGATCCAGTTGCACCGGCGTCTTTTCCGCCAGGATCTGGTTGTTCAGCCAGACATTGGCGCCCGTGGGCATCGAATACACCTGGAGCCGGGCCTTCTTCGGTGTCAACGCGTACGTCTTCCGGTACTTGAAATCCGTCCGCACGTCCAAGGTCACCGTCGCGTTCTGATACCGCTCCTTCCGCAGCTCCAACGTCCGTTGCCCGGAAGGGAGCGGAAGCTCGATCAAGGGCGTGACCCCCAGATGCACACGTCCATCGAGGTACACGTCCGCGCCGTCTGGCTCGGACATAATGGTCACGTAGCCCACCAGCGGCTCCATCTTCAACTCAAACCGGGCTTCGCCCTGATCCGGCACGCGTATCGTATCGTACGCGTCTTTGTACCCTTCCTTGGTGACTTCCACCAGCACCGCGCCGGGCGCCAACCCCCGAGCCGTAACCGGGGTCTCCCCGTAAGGTTCCCCGTTAATGGTCACCGCGGCCCCGCTTTCCGGGCTCGACTCGACGATGATTGTCGTCGGGTGCTGCTCCTTCGCCCCGCCACCGCATCCCACCCAAGAAAGGACGCAAATGGCGAACAACGTCGCGATCGCAAGCCGCTGGCGTGCCGTCATGGACACCCTCGCAGGTTAGCTCACACTCCTACCCCAGAGCGTAGTACCGCGGCGCCACAACTTCCGACGCAAGCATCGGGTGTGTCCACCACTGTCCGCGGATCTGCCGCGCTCCTATTTAACCGTATCCGAACGCATTACGCAAGCCTCCTACCGAATCTCCTGCTCCTTGATCGGCTGCGAATCGTCATCCGTCGGCGCCTTGATGTAATTCGACACCCCCGTCGGCACCACCGTGAAATACACATTCGCCGGCGTCGGGTCCATGATTTCGCCTGCACTGGGGTCAAACACGCCGTTATTATCCGTCGGGTCAGGTGTAGTGTCGAGATTGTCGTCGAAGTAGGCAGCCGCGCGGTATACGTACGTTACCGGTCGCTGCCGAAGCGGGACATCGCCCAACCCAGGCTGACCCGTCAAGGTGGCGATGTCGACCGGCGCGGTGATTCGCCGAACCTGACCATTGGCGGTGTATACGCCCAGATCAAAACTTCCGGGCGTGGTTGTTGCATCGATGAACTGGTCCGCGAGCACCCCGTCCTCGATCAGTTGCCATTGAATCCGAATGGGGGCCGACTGACCCGGCGGGCGGATGGCCGATACAAGGAACTCAGCGCGCACAGGGATGCCGATATCGTCAGGCAACGGGATCAAGCGGCTGCTGCCGAAGTTGGGTTCGTTATCTATGTTGTTGTTGGCGTTAACATCGTGCCAGAACGTGGGATCGATCACCGTTTCCGGGGCGTCAAACCCGGTAAACAGGAACCGTTTCCAGTTTCTCGCGCCCGGTATGGGCGTGGCCGTGCAAAGGTCGATAGGTCCATCGACTGGCGAACCCGGCAACGGCCACTCCTCCACGTTCCCCGCCTCGTCAGCCCCAATCACTACGAGTAAGACCCATTCGCCTTCGGTGACGAAATTCGGAATATCGTCAATGCTCTTGTTGGGTGACCACGGTCGCCACGGGCTGCGGGCCTCGTACGGTCCGCAGAAGTCGGGCGAACCGTAGATGCGGTACGTAAAGATCGGTGGCGGCCCACCCGCGGGCTGCGGATTGAACGACCGATCAAGCTCCATGGTGAAGTACGGCCGTTTGGTAGCGAACCCGTCCGGAAGATCCGGGAAAATCTCGCTATGCACGTCGATGATCCACCAGATGTGAAGCGGATCCGTCAGGAAAGCGGTTATGTCTTCGGTGGAGTTCCCCGCCAAATCTGTGGCAACCATGACACCTTCGCCATGAATATG
>JAHDWY010000692.1:0-2476 GCA_023384315.1 Candidatus Hydrogenedentota bacterium
GTAGATCCGCTTCCATGGCCAAGAGTTCCGCATTCTCGAAAGCGAGGTCGGCTTCGCTGCGCGTAGCAATCGCGGGCTCGCCCCGTGTGTCGTCAAGCCGCGCAACCAACATGTCCGCGTCGCCTTCTTCCACAGTACCCTCTTCGACGAGATCCTCCATGGGGTCCTCAGGGCATTCGAGCCGGATAAGGGCTTCCCGAACGACCTCCTTGAACACGGGCCCGCAGACGTATCCACCCCAGTACGGCTTGCTCTGGGGATTGTGCACGACGATCACGGCGCAAACCCGCGGGTCGGCGATGGGTGCGAATCCAGCGAATACCGCCGTGTGCTGGTCTTCGTAGTACCCTTTACCGTCGGGACGCGCGACCTGTGCGGTCCCGGTCTTTCCGCCGGCGCGATATTCGGCAATCGCGGCACGCGAACCCGTGCCGTGGGCGACCACTTCGTAGCACAGTTCCTGCATGGTCTTCGCGGTCTCTTTCGAGATCACGCGCGGTCGTTCGCCTGGTTCGTATTGATAGATCTCCCGGCCCTCGCGGTCGACGACTTCCCGCACCAGGTGGGGCTCCACCAGATACCCGCCGTTGGCGATAACCGCAAACGCACGCGCGAGCTGCGGCATGGTGACGGCGATCTCCTGGCCCATGGGCAACGAGATGGGAGACAGTTTGGACCAGGTCTTTACCGGTGCGTAGATTCCCCCGCTCTCCAACTGGAAGTCGCGGCTGGTTTGTTCTCCAAAGCCGAACCTGCGGATCCACTCGTCCAGGAGCGGGTTGCCGCCTTGCTGCGTGATCATGCCGGCGACCTTGATGATGCCGATGTTGCTTGACTCCGCGAAGACTTCCCGGAACGGAACCACGTTCATCTTGTGGACGTCCGAGATCACCCGGCGGCCGAACGCGCTCCAGCGCCCCCCTTCGCAATTGATAAGCGTCTCGGGCGTCACCAGCCCCAATTCGAGCGCCGCTGAAGCGGTGACGATCTTGAACGCGGACCCCGGTTCGATCACGTCCGTTACCGCGCGGTTCTTCCGTTGTTCGTCCGAGTAGTCCCAGAACGCATTCGGATCAAAGGCCGGCATGCAAGCGAGCGCCAGAATTGCACCCGTCTTGGGGTCCATCAGCAATCCCATGGCGCGGGCCGCCTGACAGCGTTCCATTACGGCCATCAACTCGCGTTCAAGCGCATGCTGAATGGGCTTGTCAATCGTCAGAATGACATCATTGCCTCCCGCGGGAGCCACATACTCCAATGTCAGGGACGCGAGAAGATTGCGATTCGCGTCTTTGCGCGCGCGATGCACGCCTTCCGTGCTGCGCAAGTACGAGTCGTAGGCGTGTTCGATGCCCTGCGCGCCCTTGTTTTCGCGGTTGACATAGCCCACGACATGCGCGGCAAGCGTCTCTTCGGGATAGTAGCGAAGGGGTTCGCGCTTGATGCGCAACCCACCGCCGACAAAGGCATTCAAATCCCCGAGATTCTCGAGTTCGGACTCGGAGAGATATCGCTTGATGGGCACGTCCTGCATTTTTCGCCCGTCTTCGGTTCGACGCGTCAGGCGTTCCAGAACGACGTCCTCGTCCAGATTCAGCTTCGTGCTCAATCGCTGTGCGGCATCGAACGGATTCGAGACGTAACGCGGATCGGCCCAGATGGACGGCGCCTGCCGGTCCCGGGCGAGAATACGGCCCTCGCGATCGTAAATGCGCCCGCGTGGAATCGTGAGAGGCACGGTTCCGACATGGGCCTCATCGTTCTTGAGGAACTTCTCGTCAGGCCAGACCTGAAGTTTGATGACATGAATGATGATGAAATTAAACGCGATAAGGAATCCCCAAAAAACGAGACGAACCCGCCGGCGGTGTTTGCGCGTCAACGGGAGTTCCGCGTCGGGTTGTGTGCGGTCGTGGGCGGGATCGGTCATGGGATCAGGGCACTCCCGAATCGGTGGCGGCCGCGGGAGGACCGGTCGGTTCCGCCGCCGGCAAGCGGGCAATTTCGAAGAACGGCTCTTCTATACGATAATCGCTGCCGGGCGTGACACGCACGACCTCGATTTGGCTCGGTTCAGGTTGGACCAGCCCCAGGTCCGGCGCTTGCTCCGAGATTCGGTCGAGCGTCATCAGTTCGTCCGCGCGCTCTTCGAGCCCTTCGATGCGCGCATTGGTCTCCCGTATTTCGCGGCTTAGTTCGGCGGCTTCGTAATCTCGTTCAAAGATCTGCAATTGCAGCCACGTCTCAAAAAAGAACGCTGAAAATGGCACGAGCAAAATCGGCATCCACAGAACGGCGCCTACGAGTACGCCGCGAGCAGGACGTGGGTATGTACCCCGAGTCATGGCGCGGGTTCTCCGCTGAGCCGCTCGGCGGCGCGTAACCGGGCGCTGTGCGCCCGCGGATTCTCGCGCACCTCGCCGGAATCCGGCGCAACCGGTTTGCGCGTCAGAATGCGCATGCGTGGCGGAATCTC
>JAHDWY010000692.1:2486-2768 GCA_023384315.1 Candidatus Hydrogenedentota bacterium
ATCTCCCGTTTCACCCTCCCGTCGGGATGCAGCTCCCGTTCCGGGCGGCTTTCCCGGTTCAAGGCGTTCTTCACGATGCGATCTTCTCCGGAGTGAAAGGAGATCGCGACCAGACGGCCGCCGGGTTCCAGCATGTCGATGGATTGATGCACGCCTTCACTCAAACCCTTGAGTTCATCGTTCACCGCAATTCGTAACGCCTGAAATACCGTGCGAACCTCTTCGGGACTCCCGCGCACAAACGACAACGATTCTTGCACGGTCCGGACGAGAGCCAATGTC
>JAHDWY010000693.1 GCA_023384315.1 Candidatus Hydrogenedentota bacterium
CGGCAACAAGAGCAGTTTCTTTACCGGGTTTTACAGTGACTACTTCGTTGTCGTGCGTCCCGATAGTGGTTACGCGGACCAGCAGGCCTTGGGTGGAGACGGCGTCGGCATGACGATTGGCGCCGACTTCCGGGCCTTTATTGAACCAAGGCGGTTTAATCCTAACTCCCAGATTGAGGGCGTGCCTGGACCCGGTCAGTGGGACGGCGGGATATTTGTGTCATCCCAAATTCCGAGTGACAGCTTCATTCTTGAAGGCAACTATCAGACTACCGCATGGCAGGAAGACGCACGCTGGGGCGTATCGGAGCCTTGGTGGCCGCAGAGGACCTTGAACGAGACCAACGCCAAGCCGGTCCGTACAGGCGCCGAAATCCACGACCTTGTCATCACGTACGAAACCAATAACCTGTACAGCCAAATCACCAATGTCAACTATGCATCTGGACTCCTCCCCGAGGGTGGCGGAGTCGGCGGGTCAATCACCAATTTTGATCTATGGCTTGACCCCTTCGGCTTGCGGGCGTCCACTTTCCAGAATTTCCATTCGGTCGGCGTAGGTGCGTGGCGGAACTTCATCAACGGCAACCCATCCGCCGATGACCACATTTTCAACGTGGTTCATTACCCTTATGAAACAGTGCCATTCTTCCTGGCCGAACATGATTTGCCGCCCTTTGGTCCGCGATCATCGTTCCTGCCACTTCCCGCCGCGGCGACGAGTTTACCGGACTACTTCACGTGGCCGGCCTTTCTTCAGCCGGGCGAGTATCCGCGGGAATCCCAATGGCCCTTGGCACAGCGGGCATCGCGGTATCTCAAGCAGCACATAGAAGCCCAAAGCACGGCCACGGCCATGCTCGGAATCAACCTCGTGGGTGCGGACGATCCGACCGTGAACGCGATTCAGCAAATCAAGCTCCAGCAGTTGACGGTGGCCTTCTGGGGTCCCGACTTCGATCCCGCGGTCGATCTGCTTGCACTCGATCCCCTGGGGACGTCGTCCACCTCGGGCGTCATGCTCGTGGAGGATATCTCCGGAGATGGCGTATTCGGCGCGCAGATCACGCCCATCGACGCCCTGAACATCGACGCTCCCGTACAATTGACCAACCTGGCCTGGCGCACCGCGCCGGAACTGGTTGACTTGACCGGAGACGGCGTTGCCGACGATCTGAGCGGCGACGGCGTGGTGACCGATTTCGACAAGGCCTGGGTGCTTCGCATGCGGCCGGTCTCGCCGTGGCCCCTGCCCGTGCGCGACGCGCCGGGAGGGAACTTCCCCGGAACCCCAGACACCGGAGACGGTGGCACGGGTGGCACCGGCGGCGGTGGTGACGATGATGACGACGATGAAGAATTCCTCAAGAGCAGCCTGGCTGCCGATCCCGGCAAGGGCTATTGGGCCAAAGAGCCGGTAACCTTGACGGAATCCGAAGCGTTGTCGGCGCTGGCGTCAGAAATGGCCGTATCCACCAAAGCGACCAAGGCGATCGGCCCCGAAGGCAACGCGGGCGACGACCTCTTCATTGTCGTACGCACCTCCGACAAGATATCGCGTTTCGAGCAGTTCCGCGCCGTCATCCCCTCGACGTTGCCGGAACGCACGCTGCCCACGGATCGGGTGGCGGGAATCCAGCTCGAACCCCAGACGCCGATCAGTCAGAGCATCTACCAGAAGGCGCAGCCGGAAGAAAACGCGGTTCAGCCATACTACGGTCCGGCCCTTCCGACCTATACCCCCGCCACGCCATGGCTGAGCTACGATTTCGGTTACGATATGATCGAAGCCAACATCGCCGCCAAGCTGGTTGACTTGACCGGTACAGGCCAGATTATCACCAAGAACAGCGGCGACGTGGCCGTATTGGGCCTTGACCTGAGCACGAACCGTGGCACGTCTGTAGGCACGGTAGCCTCCGGATCTACGGGGGTCGGTTCGCCGGCGGAGTTCACCGTGGCCGGCGCAGGGTGGACGCCCGGCGCCTTTACCGGCTACTTCCTCGTGGACAAGAACTATCAGTCCTTCCGGATTACGGGGAACAACGCTAACCGGCTGTTCCTTCAGGCGAGCGCCAATGCCGCGGGCACGCCCGCATCGGGTGCGTGGCGCGTCGTGCGCGATCCAAGCTTCCTGGAACAGGTCATTATCGAGTTCTACGACGTTGGCCGGGATGGCGCGTTCAACATCCTCGATGACCTTCTGCCGTTGGACATCGATCCGGACTTGAGCGGCGTCAAACTATACCGAGACAATGACAACGACCCCGCGAACGAGAACGGCGTGTTTGACAGCGCGGATATCCCCGTACCACTCGATTACGCGCCATTCCAAATCGGTCAGGCGGGCGAACCCAGCACGCAGGTTATGATGGTCTTCTCCACACCGGGTACGGACAATATCCCGGTGGCCATCGCCAACCAGACGCGCCATCGCCAGTGGATCTACGATACCTTTGGCACCGCGTCGTCTGATCCGGCCGCGGGCTCCGACTTCTTCGTCGTGATCAGTACCTCCGATGGTCTCCAGGTCGGCGACGACTTCCGCGTCGGTCTGGTGTCCTGGGGTCCCAATACCCCGACGGAACCCGATCCCGACACCTTCCCGCCGCCTCCGGCGAGCCGGGTCGGCGAGTTCGACGTGTTCAGCGAATTCCCGTGGGGCGCGCGCGCGCTCGGGTTCATCACCTTCTTCACGGATCAGCCGTACTACAAGCAATTTCCGGAAGAAGACAATTCGGGATTCGACTGGGTG
>JAHDWY010000694.1 GCA_023384315.1 Candidatus Hydrogenedentota bacterium
TTCGCCATGCGGAAGCCGCCAGCCTGGCAGATGAGATCGAGGGCGTCGGGCTGGGGTTGAGTCTGGCCCGTGAGATCGCCCGCGCGCACCAGGGCGACTTGGTTCTGGACGACACCCAAGAGGGCATCGTCTCGTTTACCTTGGTCCTCCGCGCGATGGTCCCGGCGTAGTCAGTCCTTCACCTGCTCCAGCACCGCGAAATCGCCGGGGTTCCAGGCCTGTGCGATCACGTAGAGTTTGCCGTCGAGCATGACGCCCGTGGCGTTGTGAATATGCTGGAAGTTCTCGAGGCCAAGCTCTTCCTTGGGCATGATGGTCGAAACGACTTCGTCATTTTCCAGAATGTACACAGGCGCACCTTTTTCGCGGTCCGGCCCGTGAAGGCATCCAACCACCATGTAAGGACCGACAAAGTCCACGTCACAGGGAAATGCGCCCTCCGGCACGTTCACCGTGTCCCGGTATTGACCATAGCGGGTGAACCGCTCCAGTTCCGCATTGGGCCGGTCGGCGATAACGATCCGTTTAGTGTCCGGAGATACTGTGATGCCGTGCCCGGTGCCAAACTGGCCGGGGGCCTCGCCCTTGCCGCCGAAGACGAGATCGTGCCAACCCGCTTCAAACGGATTGGTCGAGGAGACTTTCGCCGTCAACACGTAATCCAGCGGGGAGTATCCGGTCGTCACGTAGTACAACGTGCCCAGCTTCTCCACGTCCGTCGGAACGAACTTGCCCCCGTCCGCGAAATAGCCGTCAACGACCGGCTCATCGAACGTGAAGTCCGTGGGGGCGTCCAGCGTGTTGACGAGTTTGCCGTCCAACGTGGTTGTGAACACTTTCCCCGCGTCATTGGCCGGAAACACCAGGAACGCTTGGCCGTCGTCGTCGTACCAGATTGTCGTGTTGTGCATGTTCGTGTCACGCACCTCCGGCGCCGTGTCCAGCAGTTCGGTCTTCTCCAGGTCCGCGCTCATCTTGATGATGCCGGCGCCGGGCAGCGCGAAATAGGTATCGCCGAACCCGTCGCGCCGGTCTACCGCGAAGCCGCCGTGGGCGTTGACCAAAACACTCATGGCAGGTTCCGGCAGATGGGTGCTCGTATAAAGCACGCGGAATTTCAATTCGCCCTGGCCGCTGATTGCCGAGTCCGCCGCGCCAAGCGTCCCCGCGATGGCGATGGCGTTGTGCGCATTCGAACGCGCAACCTGTACGGCGTCGTGGTGATGAGTGTTATCCGAATGACCCGGATGCGCGGAGGCAGGTATCGATCCCGCCAGGATAAGAACCGCTATCGCAAAAGACGACCGCTTGCCGAACGAGCACATACCAGGATATCTCCCTAAGTTAATTGACCTTGCAGGCGCGCAGTATGGCAGGAAACGCGGGCTTTGAGCAAATCGTCAACCGTCCAGAGACCTCGTTCTGATTATCTGCTGCCATGGCATGTTTCTAGCGGCGTTTGCGAAACCGGGCGGGTGGATCGCCGGAAAAATGCTTGAACGCGGTGGCGAAAGCGAACTCGTTTTGATACCCAACCATTTCCGCGATCTTGGCAATTGGATAGTCGTGGAGGATGAGCAGTTCCTGGGCCCGCTCCATACGCAGCCGTTGCACCATCTTCATGGGCGAAACGCTCGTGAATTTTTTGCAGACACGATGTAGGGAAGGCGCGCTCATGTGGAGTTTTTCCGCCATCGTCTCGACTGTCCAGGCGTGTTGCAAGTCCGCCGATACAGCCTGCCACAGATCGTCCAACTGGACGCGGAGATTCGCCGCGAGTCGCTGGTCCGTCATTCCGAGATCCCGGTCGACATGAAGTGCCAGGATCTGCGCGTAAAGGCCTGCGGCCTCCTTCGAATCCTGCCGGCGGCTTCGGTTCTCTCGTAGGAACTCCTGCATCGCGTCATTGATGGGGTTCCAATAGCTCGTGCGCCGGATCTGCGGTTCCAGTTCGCGGAGCCTGGCCCAGCGTTTCTCATCCGGAAGGTGTATCCAGGTAAACCGCCAACGCCCTTTTGACGGGCGATAGCCGAATGGCCGCCCCGCCGGGACAATCAGCACGTACCCGGCTCCTACGGGAGCTTGGTAGGTAGGCGTGAAAAAGTCCCCGGTACCTTCCGACGTATAGACCAGGAGGTGAAAGCGCGGATTCTCCCGTCCCAGCTGATATCCCGGGTAGAGGTCACTAACCCCAGCTTCTGCAATTAGATCGCACCGATTCAGCCCTTCCGTCGCGATGCGCCAGGGGGTAAAATGCTCTTGACATCGATTCGACCAGACAATTCCGGTCTCAACGCTGCCCAATCGGCTGTCGGTGCGACTTCTCACGCCTTCTCCCTCACGCGGTTCTGGTTCGGATTTCAAAGGCATTCTATCATTATTGCCGATCTCTTTGGGGTGGTGATTCTTGGGGTGTGTTTGGGTCATAAATTTATTTATGCCAGTCGTTTGTATGTGTTTTTTCTTTTTGCTGCTGTCTGTCGATTCTGATTTTTTTGATAGTATCTCAAAGTTTTTCGCTAGTTTCAACAATTGCTGATTCCGGACTCATCCTACAGAATGGCAGACAGCCCAGCACCCTTGACGGAGTGGGGTTGGGTCTGTGGTGCGCAAGGCGGTGACTTTCGCGGTGATAGGTCGACATCGCGGAATCTTGCCCGTTCCATCGCAGTGTCTCGGTATTCGTGTGTGGGATAGTAACGAAGCATGCGTTAAATCGCATGCAAGGAGAGCAATATGAGGAA
>JAHDWY010000695.1 GCA_023384315.1 Candidatus Hydrogenedentota bacterium
GATGCCGTGGCGTTCGATCAGCGCGATGAAATCCTGGGGCGTGTATCGCGCCAGCGCGGACGTGCAGAATCGCGGGTTCGCGGACACAAAATTCTCGGGCGAAGTATTGACGTTCGTGAAATTGCAGCGGCCACCGCCGGAGATGCGAATCTTCTCCCCCGCCTTCGCATTGCCTTCGAGGAGTACGACGCGCCGCCCGCGTTGCCCGGCTGTCATGGCGCACATCATCCCGGCGGCGCCGGCGCCAACGACAACGACATCCGTCTCCATCACGCCGCAAATTCCGCGGCAAGGCATTGGGCCGCACGATACGCGTCATTGAGGAACGCTTCCGCAGATTGCTTCCTGCGCTGTGGTACGACCTCAAGCATGAAGCATCCGTCAAACCACGGCCATGGCCCTGCGTCGCGAATGGCGGGAAAGTCGACCACGCCCAGACGGGGCAACCAATGCTGGTCGCGTCGTCCGTCCGTATCGGAGAAATGAGTGGTCACGACACGTGCCGCCCACCGGCGCAAGAGCGCGCCCGGTTCGGCGCTGTACAGCCAGTCGTGGCTGGAATCGTAGCAGAGCCCAAGGCGATGCGATGGAATTCGTTCGAGCAACCAATCGATGTGGGCAGTGCTCCGAGTATTCTCGATGGCGATGGTCACGCCGTTTGCCTCGCCGGCATCCACGATGCGCCGCAGGCTGTGGAGACCAGCATTGTTGGGCGGCGGCGTGGCCGTGCCCTGCGTGACGTGCATGACGAGGGTCTCCACGCCGTGGCGGGCGCAATCCTCCACCCAACCCGTATGGCGTCTCACCATCGTCTCGCGGTCTTCGTCGTTGGAACTCCAGAGCGCATTGCAGCCCGCGTAAGGCGCGTGAAAATTGTCGATGTGCAATCCGATTCGCCGCACGAGGTTGGGAAGGAGATGCCGCAAGCGCCGGCGCTGCTCGTTCTCCTCCTCCCACCACAACCCCGTGGATTCGAATCCGGCATCATGGATCATCTTCAGCCGGTCAGTAATGGGCACGGGGATTCCAAACCACGCGTAGAGTCCCAGAGACGGGCGCGGCACGGGTTCTGGTTTGGCGGCGTACACAGAGCTATCCATCATACCGGTAGCCAACCCCGTGGACGGTGCGGATTATTTCCGGGTTCTTGGGATCGCGCTCGATGCGCTTGCGGAGCTGTGAAATGTGCTGATCGAGCGTACGGCTGTTGGGCATGTGGTCCATGCCCCAGCACTCGTCAAAGAAGGTGTTTCGGCCGACGACGCTTCCTCGGTTCAGGTGCAGCAGCGACAGGATCCGCACGTCGCGAAGGCTCAGGTCGATTGCTTCGTCGCCACGGCGCGCCCGCAGTTGGGAAGGGACAATCTCAAGGTCACCCATGACGAACGGCTCTTCCAACTGTGCACCGGGCTTCGTGGCAAAACACCGGCGCGTGACTGCGCGAATCCGCGCCACCACCTCGCGCACGCCGAATGGCTTGAGAATGTAGTCGTCGGCTCCCAGTTCCAGACCGAGGACCTTATCGACCTCTTCCGACTTTGCGCTGATAAACACGATGGGAACGGCCGCACTTTCTTTTCGAATCTCGCGGCACACGTCATAGCCGTTGACTCCGGGCATCATGATGTCGAGACAAATGAAGTCCGGGGTCTGTTGTTTAAACAACGCAAGCGCCTCTCGTCCATCCCGGGCCGTCAACGTTTCGTAGCCCTCGTCCCGGAGGATTTCGGCGAGCCCATTTCGAATATGCGCATCGTCCTCGGCGATTAAGACTTTCATGCCCCCCCTCCCTTTGGCACCCGTGGACAGTGCAGCGTCACGAGGAAAGCCGCTCCTCGCTCCGATGAAACCAGGATAAGCGCTCCGCCGTGAAGCACTGCCAGTTCCCGCGCGATGGCAAGTCCAATGCCCGTTCCGGCTACCCCGTCCGATAGCCGGTCGCTCACGCGATAGAACGGTTCGAAGACGCGCTCGCGCTCGGATTCCGGGATTCCAGGGCCCGCGTCGGCAACCTGTATCATTACTTCATCGCCATCCTGGCTTGTCTCGACGATCAATAGCTTTCCGTTCGCGCCATACTTCTCCACGTTGCTGATCAGATTGCCGACGATTTGTTCCACCACGTCTGTATCAACCAGAACCTGATCCGGCGCGCCGGACTTGAACACCGTCTCGATTTCCTTGGCGTCCAGCGCGGGCCGATAGTGGTCCAACACCGCGCCGATAATGGCGTCGACACTTGCGGGTTCGGTCCGCAGCTTCAGGGTGTGCCGCTCGCGCCGGCTGAAGGTCAATACGTTGCCGATGAGACGGCTCAAACGTTGGCTTTCCGACACGATGACGCCGAGGTGAGTGCGAGACTTCTCGTCGCTGTCGTCGAGCCCGCGCTGCAGTAGTTCGGCGTACATGCGAATGTTCGTCAGCGGCGTCTTCAATTCATGGGACACCTGGTTCACGAACGAGACGCGTTGTGCCGCGAGCCGAATGTCGCGCGTGTACTCGCGGTAGAAGTAGATGGCGAGACCAATAGTGGCGATTACCACGACGCCCAATGCCGTACCCACGTTGAACCAAAGTCCCCGCGACAGTCCAGTACCTGATAGCTGTGGAGACGCGTAGAACGCGAGCGACCAACCACCGAGTGGATAACTTAGTGCGAGCGTTGCGCGCGGCCGCTGTCCCTCCACCGGTACAAATGCGCCCCACTCATAGATGGGCGCGCCCTTCGCATCGACCAAC
>JAHDWY010000696.1 GCA_023384315.1 Candidatus Hydrogenedentota bacterium
ATGAATGGATCCGGCCTGACGCATCCCTCGCCGAAGCGAATCTCTCCCTCCAACATGGGATGAAACTCCCAGGGATGAAAGTAAAAACACAGAAACGGTTCGATATCCCGTTCCCCGCAATACGTGGAGAAGCCGTCAATGTGACGCAGCAGGGCTTCGGCGCTCGCTGTGCGAAAGATCGGCCACTGATCCATGTCGCGTCCGTAGGGGTCTTGGGACTGCATGGACAGGTCGGCGAAGTTAGGAAGCTCCAGGATGCGAAGATCGCCTTCCTGGGTCCAATCCTCGCGGCTGGGATGATAGGGCCGCAATCGTTCGCGGAAGTAGTACATGGGATACGTGGCATCGACAAGATAGCCCAGCGAATCCAGGGCGTTGACCACAGCCGTCGATCCGAACAGGCGTGGACAGCGGAAGGACACCGGACGCACCCCCGCCACGTCCTCTATCCACTCCGTGCATAGCCGCAATCGTTCGGGCACCTCTTCCGCGAGAATCGGCATCATGCCCGGAATGTCGAACAGCGAATCCCCGATCGTCTCGTGGAACAGCGTATGCGCCCCAATCTCATGCTTCTTTGCCAGAACGCTCTGGACGTTCTCCGGATGCTTGCGCGCGGCATCGCCGGTATAGAAGAACGTCGCGTTGACATCATGTCGCTCGAGTATATCGAGAATGATAGGCGTCCCGTGGACGAGGCCCTCATAAAACGGCGTCCAACTGCCGATATCCGTTTCCATGTCGAAACCGAGTACGACCTGCATGCACACTCTCCCTTACCTGTCGCCCGCGCCAAATCAGGACGTCAGAAGGCGGTCCATTTTCTTGCTGAAAGGCACAGGGCCTTTGGCGGTAATCTCGTACCCCGTTTCGATTCTCAATCCGTGCCACTCGGGGTGTCCGAAGAAACTAATATCGATGCACACGGCCATTCCCGGCTTTAGGGGATCCGCGCCGTTGGGTCCGAAGAACGGGGCCTCCGCCTCGTGCAACCCGATTGTATGCGCGAAGGGGCAAACCAGATACTTGAGAAGACCATGCTTCTTAAAGTAGGCCCTTCCGGGAGCGTCTATTTCTTTTCCGGTATTGCCGGGAACCAGTTGCGCCTTGGTTAGACGAAAAACCTCCTTGAGGTGCTCGATGGCGTCTGCCTGCTTGCGCGTGTATTTTCCGGAGACCGGCAGCGAGTCGCCTACCACGCCCGCATACCCCCGAACCTTCGGTGCGATGCCGATCATGACGAGTTCGTTCGCCTTGAGCTTCTTCGCGCTGGCCGTGGGGACCACCGCGTTCGAACGCGGACCGGACCCGACAATCGCACTGAATCCGAACCCGGAAGCCCCTCTGCTGCGGGCCGCGTATTCGCCCGCGGCCGCCACTTCGATTTCGGTACGCCCAGGCCGGATGGCTCGCTTCATGGAATCGTAGCAGGTATCCGCGAGTGCGAAAGCCGCACGAATCTGGTTGAGTTCCCAGCGCGACTTCATATAGCGGAGGCTGACAAACTCCTGGGTGATGTCAATGAGTTTGACACCTTGGAAGCCTTCCACAATTTGCCGGTAACACGCGGCCGGCATGCGATCTCCCCCGACGATCCCAATCTTCTTCAAGCGTTTGCCGCCGCCCTTCAGTTCGCGGAACAAGGTAGGGAAATCGATGATCTTGGCGTTGGGATACTCTTCATCGGGGACCATGAAGACCGGAAAATTCCGGGTTTCGGTGATGGCGCTGTCCAGCTTTGCAAACGGCTCACTTTCCGGACCACCCAGCAGCATCGGCTTGCCCGCCTTCGGAATGAGCACCGCCCCGCTCTCAAACTGCGGGCACCACCCCGTCAGATACCAGCCATTCCCGATATTAAACTCGTCATAGTAAACGAGTGCCGCATCCAATCCCTTCTTTGCCAGTATACCGCGCACATTCGAGAGCCTCGCGTCCTTCTCCTTCTCTTCCAGGTATCCCATGCCTAATCTCCTCCTGTACGCGCTATCATGGCGTTACAATGTAATGACCGCGGACGGGTCCATCTCTATTCAGGAAGGCGCTCTTTAAGCCGAAGCCCCTCGCATTCGGCCAAGTACCTTTTCAACTCGTTCAAGTCTCCTTTCAGCAGCGTTGTTTCAGAGACCAGCGTGCTTGGAGCAAGCTTCCCATCCACAACGTTCATGGCGCCGATTGTCTCCAATTCAAAAAAGTTCAGTTCACCTCCATTGAAAATGCTGTAGATATCGGACGCTGAATAAGGGCCCCGAGGCTGATCGTTGTCCGCGATATTGAAATAGACGCCGTCCTGCGGCGCCGTCTTGCGCAACATGAGCAACGACCGGCTGGAATCGATGGCGCCAATCAACGCGGGATTGGAAGCGACACTGACCCCGATCTGCTGGCGGGCTTCACCGCCAAGGGCGAAGGTAAAGAAGCCCTTTCCGTAGGCGATTCGTTCGTCCGGCGAGCCGTAGTAATCGCCGTTTATGGCATCCCTGGGCGCGCTCACCTTGCAGAAGGCGGTCACACCATCTGCTCCCGGGAACTGTTCGAGCGACCAGGGCGCCAGAAGTACGTCCTCAGGATGGTGCGACCCCAACAATTCAAAGGTATCTTCCGTGCGATAGGTCAAGCCGGAAAGATCGAAACCTTCCGGAGGCCCACCGGCGCCGGGGACTGAAACCACTCGGCGGAAGGTCATCGCGATCGCGACTCCTCTCCTATTGACCAAGTTGATTTGCTTTTCCAGGAC
>JAHDWY010000697.1 GCA_023384315.1 Candidatus Hydrogenedentota bacterium
CTTCCGTAACTGGTTAAATTGCAATACTTTTCGGTTTTGGAGACGCCTCGTGCCGCCGCACCCTTGAGCACCGCGAATGTCCGACCAGACAGAACTCGCCTCTGAGGTGTCAATCCGGCGAAACTTTACCATGAAAGCGCCCCGCTGTCAAGTTCGGGATTCTCATACCTTTACGGGTGCCGTTCCGCTGTGATACGGTACCGCCGCTTCCGTCACCAATTCTTTCATGAAAGGACAGCGATGACGTACGTTGCCCCAAAAATCGAGTCTGGCCATGGTAGCGCGCAAACTTTAGCCGATCTTCCCGGCCGCGTTGCGGTGGTGACCATGGAGATACCGTGGAAACTGTTCCAGGCCAAGTACGCCTGGGAACCCGCCCACGTGCATTTCGTGCCGGACATGGATCTGCCGACGGTGGAGAAGACCGAGCGGGAATTGCCGGAGGTCGATGTCGTGGTGGGTATCGGCGGCGGTTCCTGCGTGGACACGGCAAAGTACCTGGCCTGGAAACGGGGCTGCCGCATGGTGCTCGTGCCGACGATCATCTCGGTGGATGCGCCATTGACGAACACGGTCGCTGTGCGCGTCGACAAAACGGTTCAGTATGTGGGCAACATCTTTCCCGAAGAGATTGTCATCGACTACGACCTTATCCGCGAGGCGCCGCTTGAATTGAACCGCGCGGGCGCCTGCGATATTGCGAGCATCCACACGGCCCTGTACGACTGGGCCCTGGCGCGCGATGAGAATGGCGAAGCCTACGACGAAGACGCGGCGCGCGAGGCCCAGCTTTGTCTGGACGAGTTGGACCGAAACGCCGCCGAGGTGTACGCGGTCAGTCCGAAAGGGATCGACACGATCGTCGACCTGTTTCGTCGCGAGGTGGAGTTCTGTGCGCGGATCGGTACGAGTCGGCCGGAGGAAGGGTCCGAACACATCGTGGCCTACGGCATCGAACACGCCACGCGCAGGCATTTCATTCATGGCGATTTGGTGGGACTCGGCATCTTCATGATGTCGCGCCTGCAACAGCACAACCACGAGTGGATCGTGGACCTCATGAAACGGGTGGGGCTGCGGTACCGCTGCGAGGATGCGACGGTTGAGGAAATTCGCAATTGCCTCGCGTCCCTGAAGGCGTTCAAGGAACAGGCGAAGCTGTTCTACAGCGTGGTGGATACCCGCGAAATCACGCAGGATTTCATCGACAGCGCCATGGACGCGCTGGGGCGGTAGGCCTCACGACTCGGTGGGATGGCCCGCTTCGGTCCAGCCGCGATAGCCGCCGTCCATAGAGATGACGTTCGTATAGCCCATGCGCCGGAGGTTGTCCGCCGCGAGCACGGAACGGTATCCGCCCCCGCAGTAAAGGACCAATTCGGTCGCCGTATCCGGGTACTCGGTCTCGACGTCCCGCTCGATAATTCCTTTGCCCAGGTGCTTCGCGCGGGGCAGATGGCCGTTCGCGAACTCGGATTCCTCCCGCACATCGATGAGGTGGAAGGTCTCCCCTTCCGAAATCCGCGCCCATACGTCTTCGACGGTGCATTCCCGAACTCGCGCGCGGGCTTCATCCACCAGCGATTCAAAACGTGGATTGTGGTGTTTCATGGGGGCGAGTATACGAGAGTTGCAAGGTCGCATCTACCCGGTAGCGATCATGGATCTGAGTTAGCCTCCGCTACGATGGTTTCCATGCCATTCATGGCCAGACGTCTATGGGGAAAAATTGACTCCCGGCGGGGGTATCACGGATAATTCCACAACAGTCGTGAAGCCGACGATCGGTGAATGTTGCATATCTCCGGGGGGGAGGTTAGGCTACATACTGGGCATTTCGCCCGCCACCGCAACCTGAAACCGAACCATGCAAGGCAATGTCTAACTTGTTCTTGCATTCCGGCCTCGGGGGAAAGGATAGATACCATTGGATTCGTTTCCGATCATCATTCAAGGCGGGATGGGGGCAGCCGTGTCCCATTGGCCCTTGGCGCGCGCGGTTTCCAAACGCGGCCATCTCGGGGTCGTATCTGGCACCGCTCTGGCCACGGTGGTATGCCGCCGGCTCCAGTCCGGCGACGTGGGCGGTCATATTCGGCGGGCCCTCGAACAGTTCCCCTGGCCGCCCATTGCGGAGCGCGTGCTGTCTAAGTGGTATGTCCCCGGCGGCCTCGCGGCGGGCGTTCCGTTCAAACGGCACTCGATGTACTCGTTAAAACCGTCCGTCGACCTCCTCGAACTGACCGTCACGTCCGCTTTCGCGGAAGTGCACTTGGCGAAGGAGGGGCATGACGGCGTCGTCGGGCTGAATTTGCTCGAGAAGATCCTGCTGCCAAACCTTTCCACGCTGTATGGTGCGATTCTGGCCGGGGTGGACTATGTGCTCATGGGAGCCGGGATCCCGTTGGAAATCCCCGGCGCCTTGGACCGGCTCTCCAACCATGAGACCGCCCGGCTGCGGGTGCCCGTGACGGGCGCGGAACACGGTGAGGAACACACCACGGAATTCGACCCGCGCAAACTGATTCCGGGCGAGCTGAGCCCGCTCAAACGCCCGAAGTTTCTGGCCATTATTTCTTCCGCGGTCCTTGCGGTAGCGCTCGTCAAGAAAAGCACGGGGCGCGTGGACGGCTTTATTGTGGAAGGTCCAACCGCGGGTGGCCACAATGCGCCGCCCCGGGCGAAAGATGCCTTGAGTCCGACCGGCGAGCCGGTGTACGGACCCAAAGATTCC
>JAHDWY010000698.1:0-1902 GCA_023384315.1 Candidatus Hydrogenedentota bacterium
AAGTCCTTCTACCGGGCATGTTTGTGCGCGCGGTCGTACAGGAGGGGGTGAGCGAACAGGCTCTTCTCGTCCCTCAGCAGGGCGTCACCCGCAACACCAAGGGCATTCCCGTTGCCTGGATTGTGGGGCAGGACGAAAAGGTTGAGGAACGGATTCTCGAACTGGACCGGGCCATCGGTGATAAATGGCTGGTCGCCAGCGGGCTGGTTGCCGGTGACCGGTTGATTGTCGAGGGGTTTCAGAAGGTGCGTCCGGGTGCCCAGGTTCGGGCGATTCCCTT
Source organism: Candidatus Hydrogenedentota bacterium (assembly GCA_023384315.1). Classification (GTDB taxonomy): domain Bacteria; phylum Hydrogenedentota; class Hydrogenedentia; order Hydrogenedentales; family SLHB01; genus JAHDWY01. The sequence continues at coordinate 281 of JAHDWY010000698.1, forward strand.
TGACGCAAGCGGCAGTCCCCCAGCATCCGGAAGCCAGGACAAAGCAACCGGAGGAAGCGGTGTCTAAATTCTTCCTCCACCGGCCCGTCTTCGCGTGGGTCATCGCCATCGGCATGATGGTCGGCGGCGCCCTCGCCATCTACAACCTGCCCATCTCACAATATCCGCCCATCGCACCGCCGTCGATCTCGATTCGTGCCGTCTATCCAGGTGCGACGGCAAAGACCGTGGAAGACAGCGTGGTCCAGATCATTGAGCAGAAAATGACGGGCCTCGACAGGATGCTCTACATCTCCGCCACCAGCGACTCGTCGGGCAGCGGCGTGCTGGAGTTGACCTTCGCTCCCGGCACCGACCCCGATCTGGCATGGTCCAAGGTACAGAACAAGCTGCAACTCGCAATGCCGATGCTGCCCGAGGTGGTGCAGCGGCAGGGCGTCACGGTGGCGAAATCGACCCGCAACTACCTGATTATGGTTGGCATCGCGTCGACGACCGACAACATGGATCTGTACGATCTGAACGACTACGCAGTGTCGCAGATCCAGCCGTCTCTGGCGCGCGTGCCCGGCGTCGGCGAAGTGGAGGCGTTCGGCTCGCAATACTCCATGCGCGTTTGGATGGATCCAAACAAGCTCACGCAGTACAACATGACGGTCAGCGATATTATCGCGGCGATTCGTACGTACAACGTGCAGGTGTCGGCCGGACAATTCGGCGGGATGCCGGCCGTCCAGGGACAGCGGCTGAACGCCTCGATTCTCGTCCAGTCCTTGCTGAAGACACCCGAGGAATTCGGCGCGATTCCGCTGCGCAACAACCCCGATGGATCGATCGTTCGCGTTCGCGATGTCGCCCGTACGGAGTTGGGAACGGAGTTCTACGACGTACAGGCCTCTTATAACGGAAGGCCGGCGGCTGTGCTGCCCGTTCGCCAGGAGCCGGGCGCCAACGCGCTCGATACCGCGGCGGCGGTAAAAGCCAAGATGGAAGAGTTGTCGCAGTACTTCCCCCCCGGGGTTCAGGTGATCTACCCGTACGACACGACGCCTTTCGTGCGTGTTGCTATCGGTGAAGTGGTGAGAACGCTATTCGAGGCGATCTTCCTCGTGTTCCTCATCATGTACCTGTTTCTGGGCAACATGCGCGCGACGCTGGTGCCCACCATCGCCGTGCCGGTGGTTATCCTCGGAACGTTTGGCGTATTGGCGCTGTTCGGCTTCTCCATCAACATGCTGACGATGTTCGCCATGGTGCTTGCCATAGGCTTGCTCGTGGACGACGCCATCGTTGTGGTGGAGAACGTGGAGCGCGTGATGAGCGAAGAGGGGCTCTCACCATGGGAGGCCACGATGAAGTCCATGGACGAGATCACCGGCGCGCTGGTCGGTATCGGATGCGTCCTGTCGGCCGTTTTCGCGCCGATGATCTTCTTCCCGGGTTCCACGGGCGTCATCTATCGACAGTTCTCGGTGACCGTAATTGCGTCCATGCTCCTATCCGTCGTTGTCGCTCTTGTCCTGACTCCGGTTCTGTGCGCATCTCTGCTGAAGCCTGTACCGAAGGGGCACGAAGCCGCGGAGACCGGCTTTCGCCTGTTGCGGCCGTTCTTCCTCGCCTTC
>JAHDWY010000698.1:1912-2733 GCA_023384315.1 Candidatus Hydrogenedentota bacterium
GGCTATCATGCCACGGTGGGACAAATCCTCCGGTTCAAGATCCCATCGCTCGCGGCCTTCGTCTTGATTGTCGCGGCGATGGTTTATTTCTTCCAGAAGATGCCAACGGCGTATCTGCCCGATGAAGACCAGGGAATGCTGATGGCGATGGCTCAACTGCCGGTCGGCTCCACTCGCGAGCAGACCGACGAGGTGCTGTCCGAAGTCCGCCGACACTTTCTCGAAGACGAGAAGGAGGCCGTGGAGTCTATCATGACCGTGTCCGGCTTCAGCTTTGCCGGCCGCGGCCAGAACCAGGCCATGGCCTTCGTCAAGCTGAAGGATTGGGATCTGCGCGATCGTGAAGATCTGCGCGCGCCCGCCGTCGCCGGAAGAGCGCTGGGTGCTTTCTCCAAACTGCGCAACGCTGTCGCGTTTGCGTTCCCGCCCCCGGCCGTCGTGGAGTTGGGCACCGCCACCGGATTCGACTTCATGCTGCAGGATCGCGGCGGCCTCGGTCACGAGAAGCTGATGGAGGCGCGCAGGCAGGTGATGACGCTCGCCATGAAGGATCCGCGCTTGACGCGCGTCCGTCCGAACGGCCTGGATGACGTGCCCGAGTATCACAGCGACGTCGATTGGGAAAAGGCCGGCACGTGGGGCGTCCCCATCGGCAACATTCACCAGACGATATCGGCTGCCTTTGGCAGCGCTTATGTCAACGACTTCATTCAGGGCGGACGAGTGAAACGCGTGTATGCTCAGGCCGACGCGCCGTACCGTATGCTTCCTGGCGACTTGGAGCGGCTGTACGTCCGCAACAACAAGGGCGAGATGGTGCC
>JAHDWY010000699.1 GCA_023384315.1 Candidatus Hydrogenedentota bacterium
CCGATGATGGCGGCGTTCTTCTTGAGCAGATCCAATCGCGTCTCCCCCGGCTGCTGGGCTGCGCCTGCCGTGATAACGATGACCGAGGCGTCCGCGTAATCGGCCGCGGTTCCGACGTGAAGTGAGAGGCTCGGGTAATAGGGCCGGCCGTGGCTCAGATCCAAGATCTGACCTTGTGCGAGGCGTTCGTTTTTGTCGATCAGCGCAATTTCACTGATGAGACCGCTCTGCGCCAACGCATAGCAGAAGGTCGACCCCACCGACCCCGCGCCAACGACGACGACTTTGCGTTTACTCGATCGCACTGCACTCTCCTTGAAATGAGGCGCGGGACACTACAGTTCAGCGCCAGGAAGTTAGAAAGCGTGATTCACAAGCGGCATCGTGCATACGGCTTAAGCTAGCGAGCAAGGCGCGAATTCGCAGCCCGATCTCATTAGACCCGGTTCACGCAGGCACTTCGCTCTCGATGCCGAGGAACACGGTCACTTCGCCGGCGTCGGCTTCAAAGGTGGCTTTCGCGTCGGAGAACCCAACGGCAAGGCTGAGCAGGTACGCCACCGCGTTCGTCTCGGGCACGGCAACCATGCCTTCGCGGAGAAACCCGACATCATGGGCGTCGCCAAAGGCTTTCGCTTTCGTTGCGAAGGCGGACAGGTGCGCGTCGCAATGGGGGTTGTTCCACGACCATTCCCACTCCATGCGCTCGGGATGAAAGGACCCGAGAATCTGGGCGCGGAAAGCGCGGCGAGAGCCATCATCGTAGGTCAGATGCAATACGGCATCATCCTGGTGATAGCCCCACTCGACGACGCGATCGACGGCCGCCTCCTCGTCCCAATGCTCTTGCCGGACTGCGAACATTGCGGAGGCCTTCACCATTTGCTGCATGATCTCGTCGGGGATATCCTGATCGAATAAACTCGGTTGCCCGGCTCCGCCGTTTCCCGATGCAGCGCCTGCCGCGAGTGGCTTCCCCTCTTCAAAGACCGCCCAACTTCCGTTGCGGCGGACCAGCAGGGATTGGGTGAGCGCGTGATTGTCTGCCGCCGCAAATTCTTCCGCCGTATGCCGCCGCATGAGCTGAAGCCCTTCGTCCGACTCGCTCCCGGTGACAAGGAGCACGTGCCGGGCGGGCACCGCGACGACAATTTCCCCCGGAACTTTGCCCTCGAGCTTCTGCCAGAACTCGTCCAGCAGGAGAATGCATGCTTCCAGATCTTCGCCAACAACGACCTGAAGCAGTGGCGGTTCGCCACCTCGTCGTATCTCTTGTATTTGATGTCTCAGATTGGTGATCGCGAGGTCGCGCAAGTCCATCACGTTCAAACCCAGCCGCTGCATGTCGTGCGCCATGACCGACTGGAAGGTCTCTGGCAAATCAAAGGCGTAAGTAACCAGCAGGTCCGCGATGAAAGGTTCAGTGTGCGGCCATTGTTCCTGAGGGACATGTGCGGCCAATGCGTCCAGGAAGGCTACGTTCTTGATCCGCGGCACGATGGTTGACGCGTCCGGCCTATCCGGTACAGCCTCGGCCTGCGGTTGCTTCTTGAAACGGTCGAACAGTCCCATGGCACGTCCCCTCTCGTCCTGGTTTCGTTCCGTGTCGCCTTGCAGAGCACACTACGTGAACGCGATGCGCGCCCACGGCTAAAGCATTTCAACAGGTGCTGCGTCGTTCGCCGGTCTCTTGTTTAAGGAAACCCAACCGGCCGGACGTTCTTGCCTTCAACACCCGTACGCGCGTCGCCGAGATCCGCGCGCATGCGGTCGAGCAAACCGTGGAGCCGCTCCGCGACGTCGGGATGGTCGCGCAAGACCGACTTCTGCTCGCCCGGGTCCGTAGGAAGATGATACAACCCTTCGGGAAGATACACCTCGGGTCCCTTGTACCCACGGTACACCAATTCCTCGCTCAACGGCGTCTCGAGTTTCAGTTTCCACTCCCCGCTGCGCACCGCCATGAGATCGTTTCGCGAGTAGAAGTAGAACGCGTCGTGTGGACTCTTCGCGCCGGGCTCGCCCGACATGAGAGGGTAGATGTCTTTTCCATCGATAATTCGGTCGTCGGGCGCGGAGGTACCCGCGAGTTTGGCGAAGGTCGGCAGCAGATCGATGGTGCTGGCTACCTCGGAGCAGGTCGTCCCGGCCGGGATGCGTCCGGGCCAGCGCATGATGCACGGCACCCGCATACCGCCATCCCACGTAGTCCCTTTCCCATTGCGCAACGGCGTCGCCGAACCGCCATTCTCTCCATGGCTGAGCCAGGGACCGTTATCCGACGTGAACACCACGATGGTGTTGTCGTCTATCGCAAGTTCCTTCAGCGTTTCAACAATCCGGCCGACTCCCCAGTCGATGGTCTCGATGACATCGCCATAGAGACCGCGTTCCGACTGGCCGTCAAACTTCTCCGACACGTACAACGGGATGTGCGGCATGTTGTGGGCGAGATAGACGAAGAACGGTTCGTCCTTGTGCTCGCGAATAAATTTTACGGTTTCTTCCGTATACCGCTCCGTGAGAGTCTCCTGGACAGCGGGTTCTTCGATCGTTTCTTCCATCCGCATCAAGGGACAGGGCACCATGTCGTTGCTGTAGGGAATGCCGTAGTAGTAGTCGAACCCGTGCCGCGTTGGCAGGAAGGGCGGAAGAAGGCCGAGTTGCCAATTGCCCACACAGGCCGTCGCGTATCCTTGGTCCTTCAGCAGTTCGGGCAACACG
>JAHDWY010000700.1 GCA_023384315.1 Candidatus Hydrogenedentota bacterium
AGGGGGGGTGCCCTTAGCGCGTACCGCGGATCACGACTGGGCCCAATAGCCCAGAGGATTGCAGCGGCGAGTCCGCTTTCCAGGATTGGGTCGTCGTGAAGGTCTGCGGATCTTCCACGCTGGGCTGAGCATCGCCGATGAGGCGGTTCAGCCACACGTTGACTACGTCGACCTCCAGCGCGTTTACGCCGGGCTTGATGGCTTCGCTGATGTCGACGGTGTACGGCGGTTTCCAGAGCGTTCCGACTTCCTGTCCGTTGACGCGCACACGGGCCATCTCGTCGACTACCCCGAGATCGAGCGTCGCGGATGAAGGGTTTTCGGGCAGCGTGAACGTCGTCCGGTACGTCGCCGTGCCGGAGTAGTATTTGATTTCGGGGTCCGCGCTTTCGGTCCAGGACGTCAACGCGTCGAACGTGACGGTCTGCGACGGGAACTCCACTTGCCAGGGGCCTTCCACCGTCGCAATCACCGGCAATTCAGACTTCGGACCCTCGATGTCTTGCGTGTTCCGTCCGAAGACCACGAACACCGATCCCGCGGGCTCGAAGTCGAGCGTGAGACTGGTGCGGCCGTCGCGCTCCTCGTAGGGAACCGATTCGATCCGGCCGGAGTCCGCGCGCCACAGCTCCGGTGTGCCTATCGCGCGAAACGACACATCAACCGTGCGCGGCTCGTAGCGTTGATTCGATACGAAGTAGATATCCGAATCGCCGTCGCTACGATGTTTCCACAGTACGTCTTCCGGGCAAACTACGTCGGGTGCCGTGTCGAGTTGCGCGAGCACCGCAGCGAGGTCCGTACCGGTCAGCACGCGGCCCTCATCCCAAAGCGCGTCGGCGAGTTTCTGCACCGTGTCGTCGCATTCTGGATAATCTTCCATGCTCGGCGACCGGCTCGGCTTGGGACCGAGTACCGCGCCGCCGTCCTCGACGAGTTTCTGGAGCCGCTTCAACAGTTCCGGTCGCATCGTTTTCGACTGCGGCAGAACCAGCAACGCGTAGCTCACGCCGTTCGGCAGCACGAATCGTCCGTCTTTCACCTTCAGCTTGTTCTCGATCACGTCCGCATTGATGTAGTCGAAATCGTAGCCCGCGGGCAACGGCGGATCGCAGATGCCCGCCATCTTGGGCGCGTCTTCGCCGATGAAATACGCAATGTCGGCCACGGGCGTGCCCGTCTGCAACAGCACGCTGCACCGCCGCAGATACTCGACCCAGGGTTGCGCATAGTCGAACCACGTGTTGTGACGGTTGAACTCCGTGCCCCAGGGCGCGTTGATGCCCGGCTTCCGGTCCTCCCAGGGCTGGTGGATCATCACGTGCAGGACGTACTGATTGATGCCTTCCGTGAAGGCCCAGTCGCAACGGGCCTTGAAGTCGCGCGGTGTGTTGACGAAGGCCGGACCGCCTGTGAACGCCTCCGCCCATACGATGGGTTTGTCGTAGATGTGCGCGGCCGACGCGGCGTCCCGCAGTTCGATGCTGCCGAGCGTGCCGGTCACCCAGAATTCGCCGCTGATTTCGTCGCAGAAACCGCCGTAATTCAAAAACTCTCCGGGGAAGCCCCAGTGGCCGTAATTCTCGAGCCACATCTTCAGCCCATGTTCGTTGCAGAGATCGCGCAAACCGCCCACGTAATCCCGCGCGACGCGGTCCGCCACCATGCGGCGCAGATCCCAGAGAAACCGGTTTGACTGATCCGCGCTGCCCACGATGCGGCCCGTGAGGACAGGCATCCAGGGCATCGGGTCGTAGCCGTAGCGGTCCTGAAAGTCGTCGGCGAACCCGTCCGTCCAGTTCTGCGGCCCCATTTCGTAGCTGTCGGCCACGACGTGTTTCCAGGCGGTGCGTTCCTCTGCGGGAATCCGATTCAGCAAGTCCCCCACGTAGGAGTCGAAATGAACCTTCAGGTGTTCCCTGTTCATTTTGTCTACTTCGAGCCCTGTGGCCTCCGGCGGAGAGGGACTGTTCTTCGTTCCCGTCGGCGTCATCGCGCTGCGCACGATAATCCAATCGCCCTCCGGAACGTCCCACCGAAATGTTCCGTCCGAACCCAACCGATCCGTGAGGTCGATGACTTCGCCCGCATCGATGGCGAATTCCGTTTCCGGCTCGGCTTGTTTCGGCCAGGTATAGAAATCGAAAGGCGGCAGCGGGTCCTGAAACATCTTGGTCATCGACTTCTCGGCGATGCTTTCCACGCGAGCAGCGGGGGAGAGGTGAACCTCGCCCAGTTCGCAGTCCTCGGAGAAGAGGAGCCGGAAGTATCGCGCCGTCGTAGCAGGGAAAGAAACCACGATCGGCGCCAACGGGACCGGGCCCACATTGATCTCGAGATTGTGCCGGTCAATCGCGAAGGTCTTAATCGTGCGATAGGCGTTGCCGTCGTCGGAAATCTGGAGTTCCGCTGTGACGTTCACCTTCTTCACCGGATGGACCGTAAGACTGCGCGCCGTGAAGGGTTCTTCCATCGCGAAGTCGACGGATTTCGCGGTCCGTGCCGTCTCGGTTGCGAACTCGCCTTCGCCTTCCGGCGCCGGAAACGCAAGCACCGCGATATCCTGAAACGGCTCGTCCGGTTTGGGCAGCGCACCCTCGAACTGCTGCGGTCCGGTGACGCGAAGCTCGGGCAGCGTGACATAGCGCATCGCCTGGTCCGGCCGCACCCAGGGTCCGCCGGACTGACTCCACCCGGGCGAGTTGAAGAATCCCACGTTTA
>JAHDWY010000701.1 GCA_023384315.1 Candidatus Hydrogenedentota bacterium
GCCACGTCGCGCGTAATGTGATAACCACCCCACTCGAAACAGTTCGTGCCGAGAATGCGAAAATCGCGATAGACCGCCAACCCGCATACGCTTCGGCCCAGGTCGAGCACCGCCACACCCAGCTCCATATCTTCCGGCGTAAGGCAACCCTGCGCCGACGCAACGGGAATGAAGATCATGTCTTCGAGTTCGCGGCTCTGCGACTCGATACAAGCAACGAGGTTATCTTCGATAACGCCGGGCAGCCGCGCGAAATGGACCCGCGTCTTCAGCACTTGGCCCCGGATTCCAACCGGGTCGATGACGCGCATGTCGTCCACATACCATTCCTGCGCGCTGATGGACGAGGTGATGCGTTTCCCTGCCGCCAGGATATCCCGCGAGGCGATGTCCCGCGCTTCGGCGATGTGCGCCAACTCCACAACCTCGCGCTCCACCTTCACGTTGCCTTCACGAATGAAGGTATCCACGTTCTTGCCATTGACACCGCAGAACAGGGACTTCACACGCACGCGCGCCTCGCGCTCCGCGTCGGCAAGGGCGCGTTTCAACGCGAGTTGAGCGGCGTTCCGATCCTGGATGACGCCCTGAGACACGCAACCGTGGCCGGGGGCCGTGCCGTGGCCGATGATTTGGATCGTGCCGTCCGGCTCGCGCCGGGCAATGAGAACGCGGATTGCGCGGGACCCAAAGTCAACTACGCCTACAATTTCCCCTCGATTCCGCACACTGGGTCCCTGTGGTTGGTGGCGTGTTGCGTGATTTCAGCGGATGCTGAAGTCGAACTGCCAGTAATCCTGCGCGGATATCGCGCCAACACCGGAGAACTAGAAAAGAAAGTCGTCGTTCTCCAGCGCCGCACTCGTTTCCGCATTCCGAATCAATTCGATCGTCCGGTCAATGTCCGCCATGGATTCGCGGAACTTGGTCAAGCTGTCGCGGGCCCGCTCCATGAGCGCCTCGATTTCGCCCTGTTTCCGCTGCAGAAGTTTTACCTGTCCTCGGGAGTCTTCCAGCTGGACACGCGCCATCTGCTCGGCATTCTTCAACTCGTCAAGCTGGGATTTCACATCGCTCTCTTGCTGGCGCGCTTCATTGAGGGCGTCTTCGGCGGCAGACTGCTGGCGCGTGGCTTCGTCGCGCTGGGCTTGAAGCTCCTGAATCCGGCGGTCGAGGTCCGCGATCCGGGATCGAATCCCTTCGAGACTTCCCAACACACCGTGCGTATGGCGTCCGCGATCGGCAAGCTGTTCTTTCCCTTCTTCGACGCGCGTCTCCGCCTGCTCCACTTGGGCTTCGGCAATCTTTACCTGTTCCCGCGCGCTCTCGATGGACTTGACCGTTTCTTGCAGCCTGATCTCCGCCTGGCGAACCCGGGACTCCGCTTCTTTGGCTTGTGCCTGCGCAATACTGGCCGCCGCCTGCATGGCGAACAGCTTGGCGTCGGCCGTCGCGCCGGAACCGATGGCCTGCCTAGCGGTTTCCAGGAAATGAGCGGCAGGATCGTCGTCCGGCGACTTCGCAGTAGGGGGCGGCACGGCGGACGATATCTCGACAAACTGCTCGTCCGAACCCGACGCAGCGGCCGTAATCTGCGCTTCATCCGCTGTAACGGCCTCGGGTTCCGATTCCACCGGAAGTTCCGGCGGCAACGGAGGCGATGATTCTGCCTGCACGTCGCTCTCCAGCGATGGGACCTCCATTTCGAAGTTCACGTCGTCGGTGGCTTCCGTCGATGCGGGAATCTCGAAGGGGATCTCTTCACCGGAATCGGACGGAAGCTCGGTCTGCGACTCCGATTCCGAGGGCTCGCCCGACAATTCGTCAATCAACGTGTCGCATTCGAAAATCCAACTGCGAAGGCTTTCGTCGTCGATTTGGTCCTGGACTTCGCCGTATACGCCGCCAAAGGCGTAAGCGGTCTCGAAGAACCGGTCGCCAAGCGGCGCGGCCTGGTTTGCCCCAGCCTGGCACAAGCGGGACATGGCCTCGCATGCCGCCAGAGAACCACTCCAACCTTGTTGCCCGGCCCACTCACGCAGGGAAGCAAGCCCGTCCTCGATCGCGAGGAACACGGTCCCGCGAGCACCGTTCGGATCGCCCTCGATGCGCGCCAAGCCGTCGCACAACATGTCCAGCATCTCGGCGACGCCTGCGCCGAGTCCGTGCCCGGCATCGGAACTGGGTGCCCCGGAAACCGTGGCATCCATTTCCGCATTTCGCGATGCGTAGGACGCCTCCATCGCGTCCGCACCGGGTTCTAGGGGGACGTCAAATTCGGGCGGCGCCAAATCGGTTGCGTCGAAGGGTTCTTCGTCCATCATAAGCTCACCGAAGGGGGACTCCACTTCTTCGGCGTCATCCGCCGAGAAGGGCATCTCCGGCGTCTCACCGCTCAATCCCGCATCGAGGGGAGTCAGCGGAGGCAATTCCTCCAAGCCACCGAACCTCGATGGTGCTAAGTCAGAAGTGAGGTCCGGCGAATCAAAATCTTCGCCGGCGCGTGTCTCGGGCGTTCCTGCCGCCGGTGCCTGCGCATCCGCGGTACCATAACTGTGGAATCGGCTTGAATCGTCGTCCTGAACAAGCTGCAACCCCGCCACGGACAGGTCTTCCAGGGCGTTTTGATAGCAGTCTCGCCATTTTCGAAGCACCCCCGGCCGGACCTTGTCCACGATAAGGTCCCCGACCATCAGGCACATGATCTCGTAGCTTT
>JAHDWY010000702.1 GCA_023384315.1 Candidatus Hydrogenedentota bacterium
AATATCAATGATTCGGCACTGACTTTCGAAGGAGGAAGCAACTCGCCTTTGCCGCGCTGCATTGCGAAGGTCACGCCTGGCGGCGGCCGCAGCACGGTTACACGTATGGGAAGGTCATGCTCCATCCGATACCTCTTCCTGTCCCGATGCCTCTGGAGCTCGGGCGAAGGATCGCTACAGCGGCACAGTTCAGCGACCTGACACCGCAGCGATGACCGCAACTACCCCCAGCGCGAGATTGAGGGCCACGAGGCGGCGGATCGCGTTCAGCACTTCGGCAGCGGCGGGCCAGGTGGAGGAGCCGCAGTGGACGCGAAACCTGGGCAGCAAACTGCCGTGAATGTACGCGTACACCGCCGCCATGACCAGGCCGACGGCGAACATGACATGCCAGCCGATCGGGGCAGCTTGGAATCCGACAGAAAGCAGCATGCTGATTCCCGTGACCACGACGACCAGAACTGCGAGGCTCATGTACCGGAGGAACCGCTCCAGTGTGGCGAGCCACAGCAGCAGCCGCTTTGGCGGTTCAAGTACTTCAGCAGCCGAAGGGCGGAGGCAGAAGTAGGCGAAGAACATTCCGCCTACCCACGCCATCGCAGCGAGCAAGTGCAGGAGCAGGAGCGCTTGTCGGAGCATGGGGGTAATCTCATTGGGGAGGGTTGAGCAGCCTGGCGGACCAACCAGGCGGCGCCGGTGTGAACGCCTTGTCAGGCTGCATGATGCGCCGATCTGACCATGTCAACGTGAGGTATCCCATCTTCCTCGTATGGGTGCCCGCAAGCCCGAAAGCCCAGTGACTCATAGAATTCCCGCAGGTAAACCTGTGCTGCGATCGTGATCTCGCGCGCCGGAAAGTTCCGGTCAGTGAATCTGATGGCTTCTTCCATCAGTGCGCGACCAGCTTTCAGGCCCCTGAACTTCTTGACGGTCATGACACGTCCGATGGATGGCTGGCCGTACTTGATTCCGGGATCGACGACCCTGGCGTAGGCCGCAAGCTCGCCATTGAAGAAGGCAGACAGATGCCAAGCATGCAGGTCCATGTCGTCGGCTTCTTGATACGGGCAGCCTTGCTCCACGACGAAAACTGATTCGCGAGCCTTGATGATCTCGTGTACTTCCAACGCAGTAAGGGATTCCAGACGAGACCATCTGAATTCGAGCTTCGTATCGTTTCCGTTTTGTGCCTCGTCACCGCTCAGTGACATTGGTAACGATCCCTGATGTAGTCATTGTAGAAGGTGCCCTTCGACGACGCCGACATCAAGGCCTCATGCACGGTCTTCGGTACGCCGCAGAAGTCGTACTCATTGCCACCGGCGAAACGGATACGCATTCGACGGGTCGACGGGTCGGAGCCAACCGCTTCGATTGCCGAAGAGTTCACTGGCTTCATGTCCATGTCGGATTTCCTGCAACCGGCTTTTCGACTGTATCAGGCATTGGCCGCAGGGCGTCGCGCGCTAGCGAAACTTGCGCGAGTAGCCTTGCCGAACATTGGTGGATGCGAAACTGCTGAGTCCCGAGACCGGCTGGGGCGAGGCGATGCGTCGTTGCAATGGTCGCGGCGCCCGCGCTTTGACTGGTGTACTCGTATTTCCGGCCATTCTTGAACTGCACCACGATGCCGTGTGAAGAGAGTTCGTAGGCGGAAACACCGGAGTTCCCGCTCAGATCCTTGTGGCGTTCCACGCTTGCCTTCGGATGCTTGGAAGAGGCTCGTTCGCATCGGACCGCGACCTCATCACCGGTCAGCTCTCGGGGTCGTACCCGAACTCGCGGAGTTCCTGCGAGCAGCGGCAGGCTTTGGCGATCTTCGCGGCCCATTGGACGGCGGCATCGCGCGACGGGAGGTCCAGGACACAGAAGCCGCCGTCGAACTCCCTGGTCTGCGGGTAGGTTTCGTTCGTGACGGCGCCATCGGCGGCGACCATCAGCGGAGCGACGTCCTTGTTAATACCACCACCGAAAACATAGACCCCGGCATCCTTCGCCTCGCGTATGACCGCGTGTGACGCTTCGCCGACGGCAGCCATGTCTTCGTCGGAGACGTCCATCGCTGATCCGGGAAAGGAGATAAGGTACTTCGTCATCGTTCGGTCCCTCACGGTGTGAGTTCGGATCGAAGGAGTTTGCCCCTTCTTCGTAGCGAGCAAAGAACGCTTGAATCTTTGCCATGCACCGTGTCCTGAGGCCTAACGTTTCGCGTAGCTGGTGGCCGAGGAGCGCAGCGACGAGGACCCTCGCCAGCAACGCTGGCGGGCGGTCCGGTTCACGCAGCGGTTGAGCCGCGCTCGTCTTGAATGATCAAGCACATTATTGTGCTTTACGGTGCGACAAAACGTTTACCAGATACCCGAACGGGTCGCGGACGAAAAAGTGCCGCACACCCCAGGGCTCAATGACTGGGCCGTACTCAATAGCGAACCCATCCTTCCTGAGACCGTCGAGGGTGGCGTCAACATCATCGACCTCGATGGAAATATCGGGAACTGGTGTTCCGGCTCCACCCTCGCGCATGAAGCTGACTTGCACCGACATCTTCACGCTACTGCCGTAAGTGCGGATCCAATTCATGTCCATCAGCAGATCCAGACCGAGGATTTGCCCGTAGAATTTCTGCGCGAGACTCGGATCCGCTACCTTCATGTTAGCGACAATGCGTTGAACTTTCATGGGACTCCAACTCGTCTGGCAGAAGGCAACAGAAGCG
>JAHDWY010000703.1 GCA_023384315.1 Candidatus Hydrogenedentota bacterium
CCCGACCCGATCTGGCCGGTCGAGTATTTCATTCCTCACGAGGCGACGCAGAACGGCACGCTCGACGTGGAATGGAATCTCGCCGATGGGCGGGGGTGCATGGTGTCCGAGGTGTGGCTCATTCGGGAAACGGAGTAGACCGCAGAAGAGGCGGCACTTGTCATGGCCGCGTCTCTCCGCCGCGGGAGCCGGGGCGACGCTCGTTTTCGGCGAGCCATTTTATCAATCGATCGGTGAGTCTGCTTCGGATGGATTCGAAGGTCGAATCGCCGATGCGGTTCTTCATCTCGTGCGGGTCCTCTTCCATGTCGTAGAGTTCGCCGGGCATTTCGGCTGGATCGGCGGACGTGTGCCAGAGATTAAGCTTGTAGCGGCCCTCGTGAATCATGGTGGCGTTGATGGGCGGGTCCCAGTATTCGCGCTCCAGCGACATGCCGGAGTTGCGGTAGCAGCAGATGGCGTGGTCGTGTAGTTGTCCAACCGTTCCGGTGGCGGCGTCCAGGAGATTCCGCGCGGCGGGCATTCCTTCCGGTTCCACGCCTGCGGCCCCAAGCACGGTTGCCGCGATGTCATGAAGTTGTGCCAGGGCGTTGACGCGCGCACCCTGCGGAATGTGCCCCGGCCAGCGCAGCAACAGCGGCACGCGCACGTTGGCATCGTAGAAGTGCGCGCCTTTCACCAATAAGCCACGGTCGCCAAGCATGTCGCCGTGGTCGCTCGTGAAGATGACGAGCGTGTTCTCCGCAAGTCCTGTTTCTTCCAGCACGTCCAGTACGCGGCCAAACTCCAGATCTGAATACGCCACGGCGGAATGGTAGCCATGGCGAATCTTGCGCAAGGCTTCCGGCGTGAAGGTGTCGATGTCGCCGAGGTGGTTGTGGTGCCGTTCGCGATCGATGTCGGGCGGCTCCCAGGTCCGGTCGCTAGGACGGGGGAGGGGAGCGGGTATCGCGTCCGCGTCGACCAGCGCGCCCATCTCGGGCGGATAGTGCTCGTAGGGATTGTGCGGCTCGAAGATGCTCATCATACAGAAGAAGGGCTCGGGCTCGTCATGCCGGCTGCGGAGGAAGTCGATGGTGCGTTCCGCGGCCCAGTACGTCATATGACGGTTTCGCGGGGGATGCAGTAGCTTGCGTCCTTCGGCCTTCAGCCGCGTGTAGAACTCCGGGTCGCGCTCTTCCAGCCAGCGCGCGTAGGCCTGGCACGGCGCGTCCATATGTGCGGAGCCTTCCAGGCACGGCTCAAACACGTCGAACCCGTCATGGGGATGGCGCCGGTACGACTCTTCCTCGATGGACGACACGTGGAGCTTGCCGAAGAGGGCGGTCGTGTAGCCGGCATGTTGCAGGCGCTCGGTGAATAAGACTTCGCCGTGGGGCAGGTTGTCGTAGAGCCGGTAGACGCCGTGGCCGGGGAGGTGTTTGCCGGTCATCATGCTGGCCCGCGACGGCGTGCAGATGGGGTTGTTCACGTAGCAGCGTTCGAACACCGCGCCGTCGCGCGCGAGGCGGTCGAGGTTCGGCGTATGGGCGAAACCGGCGCCGTAGCACCCCAGCGAGTCGTACCGCTGCTGGTCGGTCATCAAGAGCACGATATTGGGGCGGTCTGTTGCCACGTCGAAATTCTCCATCGGTCTACGATGGACAATACCATTGCTGCACCGGGAGCGCCAGGCTCCAGCCTGGCGAAGGCCGGAGCGGGGAAGCCGACTTGTCCAGCACCTTTTTTGTTTTGAATGTCGTGCACGCTCCGAGACGGCCAGGCTGGAGCCTGGCGGTCCCGGTGGGACACGTCTTAATTCTTCAACTTGTCCTCGTGCGGTGACGTCCCGCGTTCTGATATCGTATCGCGGATTCCGCGTCTGCGCCCTGCGCAGTGGGGGAGCGCGGACGGCACGGCCATGAGGGGAACCAGGGATGAGCGCGACTGCTGATATCGAACCGACGAGCTCTGCCGCCGCAGAACCGGCGTCTACCAGCGCTGCTGCAGCGGCAAACGTTGCCACGGATGAAACCCGAACGATCTCCGCGTCACGGACTTTACCCCAGCGGCTGATTTCGCTGGACGCCTATCGCGGGTTCGTCATGTTCCTCATGATGGCGGAGGTGTTGCGTCTGCGTTCGGTTTCGGAGGCCTTCCCTGAGAGCGGATTCTGGGGTTTCCTCGCCCATCACCAGTCGCACGTGCCCTGGGTGGGGTGTTCGTTGCACGACCTCATTCAACCGTCCTTTTCCTTTATCGTGGGCGTTGCGCTGCCGTTCTCCATCGCGGCGCGGATGGCGAAGGGGCAGACGCGGACGCGATTGAGTCTGCATGCGTTCTGGCGCGCGTTCTTACTCGTGATCCTCGGCGTGTTTCTGCGGTCCACGCACGCGCAGCAGACCTATTGGACCTTTGAAGACACGCTGTCGCAGATTGGACTCGGCTACGGGTTCCTCTTCCTGTTGGGGTTCCGGAAGGTGCGCGATCAGTGGATCGCTCTTGGCGCGATTCTGGTCGGGTATTGGCTGGCCTTCGCGCTGTACCCCTTGCCCGGACCCGACTTCGACTGGGCCGCTATCGGCCTAAGCCCCGGCGCGCCGGAACAACTGACGGGGTTCGCCGCGCACTGGAGCAAGAACACGAACCCGGCATGGGCCTTCGACCAATGGTTTCTCAATCTCTTCCCGCGTCAGGAGCCGTTCGTCCGTAACGGGGTCGGGTATTCGACGCT
>JAHDWY010000704.1 GCA_023384315.1 Candidatus Hydrogenedentota bacterium
TTGCCCCGTGTCGTCGTCCCGTGCCTCCGCCAGCTTCGACATGGCCACGATGGTTGCCAGTTGGGCCCGGGACACGCGTTCCTTCTCCCGCAGCACTTCCCGCATCTTCTCCTCAATCAGCGTGTACAGTTGCTGGTTGTGCAATTGCAGCTGCAATTGAAGAGCCCGCAACTGCAAATGAGTCCGCACCCGCGCCTGAACTTCCGCGAATTGAAACGGCTTTGTCACATAGTCGACGCCACCGAGTTCGAATCCCTTCACGATGTCCTGCACGTCGCTCATTCCGCTGATGAAGATTATCGGAATTTCGGCCAACTGGGAATCGTGCTTCAGCCGTTCGCATACCTCGTATCCGGACATGCCCGGCATGTTGATATCCAGAAGGATTAACTGCGGAGGTTCCTCCCGAATCGCCGCCAATGCCAGCTTCGGATCCGTGTATGCGCGCACGTTGTGGCCGTTTCGTGTCAGGAATGTGCTTAGCAGACGAAGGTTCTCCGGCACGTCGTCGATTATCACGATCTCGGTGGCCGAATCATCGATGGGCTCCACGAGTGTTCCCGCCTTTCCAATTGGTCCAGCATGTACCGGTAATCGAACCTGTCGGCCCGGGTCCGTACCGTGAACTAAAACGCCGCGGCGACTTTCAGGACTTCAACCATCTGAAGGAAGAAACCGTCCCTCGAGGCAATACGATGGTTTCCAAAAGGGACCGAAGGAGAGATGAGATACGGGGTTGGTGGCGATTCGGGCTGGGATTGAAACATCTCCCAAGCCGCCAAACCATATCGTGACGAGGAATCCACATCTCGTCAATCACACCTCCGGGTGCCGTCCCAGTCCCGGAAAAATCGGTACTCCGCATTACTAACCAGGATAACGCGCGCCTCCTTGAGGACGAGGTTCCAACGTCGATCGATCTGTCATACCCCACTTGACGCGCAACCACGTATCAATACTACTAGTGATGAATCGCGAATGCAATGGTTGCGCGCTGCGTGTGCATCGACTCTCGTTGTTTCAACGCGCATTGAGAATTGCCGTTGTATGCCTACGCCGCCCGACCTACTGGTTCGTGGAATTACCGTGCTGATGGTACTGATGGCCGCCGGCGGAGTGCTCGCGCTTCGGCATAGCCGAATCCGGCCAGTTTCATAGTCGGCAACAATAGCGGCGTGGCTCCGAGGCGTTCGGACTCCGGACGCCTCGGTCTTGCCGTCCATGCGGACATCGGCGCGATTGCAGCGTCAATGCGGGAAGGATTCGCGATACGCCTGAAATGCGGTGCCGATCGCTTCAACCCGTTCCGGCGATTCACCGGCGACGTTGTTTTCCTCAGCCATGCCCTCGGCGAGATTGAATATTTGCCAGGGCGCGTCCGGGCTTTCCCGCACAATCTTCCAGTTGCCTTTCCGGAACGCCGGGTGGCCCTGGTACTCGAAGTAGAACGACTCATGCGGTGTTGCCACTCCATTTGTCAACACCGGCAACGTTTTTTGCCGTCCAGTATCACGTCCGGTCGCGGCGCACCGGAAAGTTCCGCGCACGCGATCAGCAAGTCCGGCGACCACAGCGGCGCGTCGATGATCGTTCCGGGCGCGATCTTCCCCGGACAACGCGCCATAGCAGGAACGCGGAGTCCGCCTTCCCAGCACGTCACCCCGCCGTTCCGTAAGGGCTCGTTCGATCCCACATCCAAGCCATCGCACCCCAGCCGGAAAGCGCCGTTGTCGGACATGAAGAACACGAAGGTATTCTTCGCCACCCCCGCAGCTTCCAACGCCCAATCCGGCGCTTGCCACACGTTCGGTTCCCCTTCGATTCGATTTCCGGGAGAAGGGAAGTGGGAGGCGTTGAAGGGGAGGTAGCAGAACCACGGCTTCTCCGTCTCAGCTTTCCGTCGAATGAAAGCGATCGCCGCGTCGGCGAAAAGATCCGTAGAGTACTCGCCTTCCCGGTGCAATTCCTCCGTGCCCCGGTAGAGGTCATGCTTCTCGCGATAGTTGTGCCGGTAGTAGTCAATGTTGCCCGACGCGTTTCCGATGAACTCATCAAAGCCCCGTTCGGTCGGCCGGGAACCCTCCGCGAATCCGATGTTCCACTTTCCGAAACACCCTGTCGCATAAGGCGTCGGCGCTTGCTTCAGCACCTGTGGGATCAGGACCTCATTCTGATCCAATCCTACACCATAGTTCCCCTCGACCCCGCCCAACTGCTCCGTCAACCCATGCCGCTGCGGAATCCGTCCCGTTAACAGACAAGCCCGCGATACCGTGCACGTCGGCGACGCCGTATAGAAGCTTCGCAACCGAGCCCCTTCCGCCGCCAGACGGTTTAAGTTCGGCGATTTAATCGTCGAAGCCGGGTTGTAGCAGGGGAGATCCCCATATCCGAGATTATCTGCGGTGATGAGCAGGAAGTTGGGAGGTCGCCGGGATAGATCTGTTTCAGAGGCGATCCCAGGCAAACAAAGTTGCGAAGCGACTAGCGCTGTACCGAGGAATTTTCGGCGAGATCATGTCACGAACTGCGACTCCATCACGGTTAGGTGTACTGAGTCTAGATCAAGTTTGGAGTGCGCCACAAAAAGCGCGAGCGGCGGGACCCCTCTCGGGATCCCGCCACCCGCGTACTACTCGCGCTGGGGATTCTACAAACTCTTAGTTCAGCGGAGCCGAGGTGGCGCCGACCGCGGTACCGTCCGCGGTGAAG
>JAHDWY010000705.1 GCA_023384315.1 Candidatus Hydrogenedentota bacterium
CTGGGCGTGAACCGCATCAGCATGGGCGTGCAGAGTTTTGACGAGGAAGCCCTGCGCTACCTCGGACGCCGCCACGACGCGGACGGAGCGCGCCGCGCCTGCGCGTTGGTCGCGGAGCACTTCGAGTCGTGGAACCTGGACCTCATGTTCGGCGCGCACCCGGTCAGCGCATACCCCGCGACCCTCGCGGAATGCCGGGCTATCGCGCCGCCGCACGTGTCATCCTACGGCCTCACCTACGAAGCGGGAACACCTTTCGGCAAGCGCGCCGACGAAGCCATCGACGACGACACCTACCTCGACCTCTACACGCAGACGGTGGAAGGACTAAAACCCCTCGCGCGGTACGAGGTATCCAACTTCGCTCGGCCCGGGTTCGAGTGCCGCCACAATTTGCGCTACTGGCACAACGAGACGTACGCCGGATTTGGTCCCGGCGCGTACTCGTTTCTTGACGGTGTCCGCGCGCGCAATCACGTGAAGCTCGAAGCCTATCTTGCCGACCCCGGCGGCAAGTGCGAAGAGTTGGAGCTCAGCGACCGCGAGATCCGTTTGGAAACCGTGATCCAGTACCTCCGTCTTGCCGAAGGCTTGCCAAGACGGACGTACACGGAACGCTTCGGCCGCAACGTCCTCGACGATTTCGGCGAAGCCATCTCCCATCTATGCGAACGCGGGCTCATTGCGGATACCGGCTCGGCATTGCGGCCTACCGAACGCGGCTTTGAACTCAACAACGAGATCGGCCTGGCCCTCGTGGATTCGCCCCCGGTAGGTCGGGAATGATTCCCGACCAGTCCCGTTCCCGACCAACTTTCCCTGGCGCAAGAATTCCAAACACGCATAACGCGTTGGAACGCTCACAGGAAACTGGTGCCAGAAATGGATTTGTCGAGGCCGTTTTGGACCGTCGATGCAGAGAGACGCATGGCGCTGACAGGGAGTGCCTGGAACCGCGGGTTAGAAAACCCGCGCTCCTTGTCTATAATACGTGCGGGTTTGCAGAGCAGGTATTTCAGGGGGGAAATCTATCGTGGGTACCGTTATCAGAATCACTTCGCCGCGGGACGGGGATGTGTTGAACCGGAACGACGGGACGGAATCGGGAGCGGCGCTCGCCATTCAGGTGCAGGGCGAATGCGACGCAGGGTCAGTAACCGTGAACGGAATTCCCGCGCGCGTATCCAGCGGGACGTTTACGTGCGCGATCGAGTTGACGGAGCGGCGCAACACAATCGTTGCGCAATCCGGCGATGCGGCCTGCGCCATCGACGTGTGGTGGAACCGCGGGAGCCGGCCGCGCTACCGCTTTTCGGTCGATGACAACGTCGAGTTTCTCAAGGATCTCGGAACGGAGCCGGGCAAGTACCCGTCCTTGTTCGATCATTGGTATCTCGCCTTCTGGCGGGAACTGCACGAAACCTACGGCACGAAGACGCACCTCAACATCTACTACCAGACGGACGGATTCGATCTCACGCAGATGCCCGCGAAATGGAAGGCCGAGTGGCGGGCGAACGCGGACTGGCTCCACCTGAGTTTTCACGCGCTGCAGGACAAGCCGGACCGGCCGTACCGCCACGCGAAGTACGCGCAGATCGCCCACGACTACGATCTCGTGTGCGGACACATCCGGCGCTTCGCGGGCAATGAAGTGCTGAGCACGACGACTACTACGCACTGGGCGGAGTGCCCTGCGGAGGCGATCGTCGCCGTGCGCGACCGTGGCATCGAGCAATTGGTAGGACTGTTCGAAATCGTGAACGGCGAATGCACGACGGGGTACTACCACGATCTGGCCCAGTGCGCCTACTGCGACAGCCGCGGCGCCTGGTACGACCGCGACACGGGGCTATTCTTCATCCGCTGCACGACGGTCGTGAACCTGCTGGAGGTCGAAGAGGTCGTGCCGTTCCTGAACGCACGCACCAGCACGCCGCACACGTCGGAGATGGTCGAGCTGCTCATCCACGAGCAGTACTTCCGGAAAGAGCTTTCCTACTACCAGCCCACGGTCATGGATAAGGTCCGCACGGCGGTTCAATGGGTACACGAGCGGGGGTACGAGCCCGTATTCTGGAGCGACGGGTTTCTCGGCACGCCGGATTAAGGTGCGATTGCGCAAGGCGGCGTCTGAAGTGCGACGACCGATGAACTCAATGGCTACGTCTACGGAATGAATGCCAGTGTTACAATGGCCCCGTAAGGGGCGACAGATTGTAGCCCAGGATGTAGCGAAGCGAAATCCTGGGTAATGTCGGTCACCCCATTTTTCGTAGCCCCCGAACGGGGCGGCAGAACGTCTACCCGTGATACTGGGTCTGTAGGTGCAAAACTTGGATGATTCAGTCCCTCTAAATGAGAAGTCGATGCCGGGCTTGCTAATAATCGGCTGCGTTGCAGCATGCATCGTTGGCCTGCTGCAACTCGTCGCGATTGGATTTCCTCGTATCTCACCAACCATCGATGGGGAAAGACTGACCCATCCGCTCTCGCAGTTGGTGATGGGTCTGGGGCTTCTTCTGTTTGCCTGGGGCATTTTCTCCCGAAGGCGTTGGGCGCGTTCTGTGCTCATCATACTTCCGATTCTTCAGTACGCAGTTTTTTACGTTGATACTCACAGGGCGATTAGTGAAATCTCCGCGTCGCATATTCTCTTAACTGTCGTCTGGATAGCCTTCTTCGCGTTCTATTGCTACCGCG
>JAHDWY010000706.1 GCA_023384315.1 Candidatus Hydrogenedentota bacterium
CTCCAAGCCCGAGTTGCTCGTCATCAACGAGCAGGTTGCCGAAATTAAGGCGGGCGACGACGTGCCATTTCAGGGCGTGGAGTACAAGAACGGCGTCCCCTTGCTCAAGATCGAGTGGCGTCAGTTGGGTGTCAACATCAACTTAAAGCCGGTCATTCTGCCGAACGACATTATTCAGATCGACATCACCAACCTCGAAGTGAGTGACCGGCTAAGAGATACGCCCATTCAGGGGTTGCAGGTGCCGGTGTTTTCCAGCCGCAAGCAGACGGGTTCGGTTCTCGTACCCAATACGCAGACGCTGGTGATCGGCGGACTCTCGAGCCGTGTTATCCGCAAGACGGAAAAGCGCGTTCCCATCGTCGGCCGCTTGCCTGTGCTTGGCATTCCGTTCCGTGGGCGCGACAACGATATCTTGAACAGCCACCTCCTGATCTTCGTGTCGCCCACGGTGGTCAATCTGCGCGAGATGAATCCTCCCATGGAGGATGCGCTCGACTTCTGGCGCGGCACGGAATGGCGTAACCGCGACAAGCTTCAGCAAGAAGCCGAACTCATGGATGAGGAACTGTAGCGACGCGGCGTCAATGCAGTGCCGGTTGATTTTTTCTGATCGGTCGCGCATGATCCCGCTCCCATGATGTCCTTCCTCAAAACCTTCGGCTATGCGGTGTTATCCGGTTCGCTCCTTGCACTGGCGTTTCCGGGCTATCACCTTTTCCCGCTCGCATGGGTTGCACTCGTGCCGGTGCTCGTTCGCACTTGGACCATGCCGGCACGCTCCGCCGCCGTGCAATTCTTTGTCACGGGGGTTGCATTCTACCTCGTGCTGCTCCAGTGGCTCATGGCGAACGTCTATTGGGCCGGTGGCTGGGCGTTTCTTGGCTACGTCGCCCTGTCTTGCATCATGGCGTTGTTCTGGGCGGTTGTGGGGTGGGCGTGGATTCGCATCCGCGATACGATCCCGCGCAGCCCGT
Organism: Candidatus Hydrogenedentota bacterium; assembly: GCA_023384315.1. Lineage (GTDB taxonomy): Bacteria > Hydrogenedentota > Hydrogenedentia > Hydrogenedentales > SLHB01 > JAHDWY01. The sequence continues at coordinate 978 of JAHDWY010000706.1, forward strand.
CTGCTCTGGTGCTGGCAGTACTTTGGGGCGCCATGGAGCACGTTCAGTCTTTCGCCTTCACCGGCTTCGGATGGGGGGCGCTCGGCTATTCACAGGGCCTCGACCTGCCCCTGCTTCAGTGGGCGGCATTCGGCGGCGTTTCGCTCATATCACTGTTTCTCATCCTGAGCAATGCCTTGATTACCGGCGCCATCGCGGAATCCAAACGCCGTCTTCCGCGCCTCGGCGGTGTACTCGCGCTGCTCATCGTCACTCACGCGGGCGGTTGGCCTCTGATTGGCCAGGCGCAGTACGCCGATCCACCGTACAATGTGGGGTTGCTCCAGGCGGACTTTCCCCTCGAGATGAAATGGGACCCCGAGTACACGGTCGACATGGTGCAGAACGCGGCGGCCAAATCGCGCATGCTGGCGCAGAATGCCCCCGTCGATCTCTTTGTGTGGCCGGAAAGTCTCGTGATGGACGACATCGATTCGCCGCCAATCTATCGCGAAGTACAAAGTCTGGTTCTCGATACGGAAGCCGCCCTCCTTGCCGGAACCCATCGGACCGATTCGGATACGGGCGGAAGCCTGAACTCGAGCCATCTGGTCGCACCCGACGGAACCTTGGTGGACTCCTACGACAAGATCCACCTGGCGCCATTCGGCGAATACGTTCCGCTGAGCGAGTATCTCCCCTTCATTTCCAAAGTCGTTCCCGCCATTGGAGACATCCAGGCGGGTACAATCCAGAAGATCCTGAAGACCGGCGACCGAACGATCGGGCCCCTGATTTGTTTCGAGGTATTGTTCGCGCCCATGTCAGCGCACCTCCGCGCGGAAGGCGCCGATCTTCTCGTCGTGATGACGAACCTGGGATGGTTTGGCGCGAGCAGCTCCCTCGAACAGGAGCTGGAGATTGCACGAGTACGTGCTGTCGAAACCCGCTTGCCGGTCGCCCATTGCGCCAACACCGGCATCACGGGGATGTTCGACCCCTGGGGCCGGTTCACACTGGTCGACACCTACTTCGACGGCCGCGGAAACATGTACCGGTTGGGAGATGTCGACGCGGCGGAAACGCGCATGCACCGGTTGGGGGGCGTCTTGCCCGCAGCCCTTCCCGCATCGCATCCGTTTCCGCCTGGACCGTTGCTTGTACCGAATGTTCTGCTGGGGATCGTAAGCCTGCTTGCGGGGTGGGCAGCGATTCAGTCTTTTCGGGGATCTATCAAGAAGGTCTGAAGGCGGCAGCAGTGCCACAGAATCGTGTGAACGCGTTAACGTCCAAATGGGGAAACACCTGAACGAACGCCATGTCGCAGCCTGAACGCAGTTTGTCCAGATTCGCCGCGATTTTTGCCGGGGGCACCATGCTCAGCCGGGTACTCGGCCTCGTTCGCGACCAAGTCATGAACATCTTCATACCGGAGGGTTCGCGCGAGGCCTTCATCGTCGCGTTCCGGTTCCCCAACATGCTCCGCGATCTCGTCGGAGAGGGCGCCTCGAATGCGGCATTTATCCCCATTTTTTCCGAGACCCTCGAAAAGAAATCGCAAAAGGAATTCCGGGAGGTTGTCGCCGCGACCATGGGAGGGATGATCCTCCTTCTCGCGGTTCTCAGCGTCATCGGTGTGTTGCTCGTACCGCAATTGCTACAGGGACTGAATGCCCTTCACCCTATCACCAAGGGCGAGCAACTGGACCCCAGCACGATCGCTCTGGTCTCGTCGTTGTCGAGATGG
>JAHDWY010000707.1 GCA_023384315.1 Candidatus Hydrogenedentota bacterium
AGATGCAATATTGAAGCCGAAATGATCCGATACATCACGAGTGTTATTGACTATCGTGATGCACCTGCGAGGATATTCCAGTGCCCAAGAACTCTCGGTATAGGCGATTTGGAGCGTTTGTCGGTTCGGGGCCCGCAATGAAGCGCCTGTACGATACGGTGTCGCGCGCGGCCAAAGTCGATCTCCCCGTACTGATCGTCGGGGAGACCGGCACCGGCAAGGAGTTGGTCGCCCAGGAAATTCACGCCCGCAGTTCCCGGAAGAAGGGCCCGTTCATTCCGGTTAACATGGGCGCCGTCTCCCGTGAACTCGTCGCCAGCGAACTGTTCGGTCACGTCAAAGGCGCCTTCACTGGCGCCACGGAAAAGAAACCGGGCTGCTTCGAGGAGGCCGACAACGGCATTCTGTTCCTCGATGAAATTACGACGATGGACGAGGACATTCAGGTAACGCTTTTGCGGGTGCTTGAAACCAAGCAGTATCGTCCCGTCGGATCGGCTCGCGGCTGCGCGAGCAATGCACGCGTAATCGCTGCGACCAACGAGGATTTGCGGACGGCCGTCGAAGCGGGGACCTTTCGTGAAGATCTGATGCATCGTCTTCAGGTGCTCCAGATCGTTCTGCCCGCGTTACGGGATAACCGCGGAGATATTCCGATGCTGGCGGAACATTTCCTCGACGAATTCGCCAATGAATATGGGCTTCCCGTGGGAGGCCTGTCTCCGGAGACCCTGCGTATCCTTCAAGCATACGACTGGCCGGGGAACAACCGCGAATTGAGGAATGTCATAGCCCAAGCGGCCGTCAATGCAGAATCCACGCCGATACAGCCCGAACACCTGCCGGAGCGCATTACACAAACGTCGGCGACGACAACAGGAAGCCACTCGGCACCTCCTGACCCGGAGGAAACTTCGTCTGCTTTCGATACTGATAAACCGGGGCACAACGGTGTGTCTCTCCCGCTAGTCATCCCGTTGGAGGATGTGGAGCGGACCTATATCACGCACGCATTGCAGCACTGTTCGAACAACAAAACGGAAACGGCGAAGCGTCTGGGAATCAGCCGCAAGGCGCTTTACGACAAACTTAACCGGTGGGGGTTGAGTTAATCGGATACGGTCCACAATACCAATCGTTTAGATCCTTTACACACGTACAGGAACCGTATTTTGGCACGGACCGCCTAACCTGCTATCACCACTGACTCTAGCCGGGAGTGATGGATTGGCACTCGACTTGCTCTCTTATGGGACAGGGTACCAGATTTGGATTCGTTATGAATGGAAACGCGCATACCGCACTCATCGCCTGCTATCATCAGAAACGCAAGGAGCAGTACACGAAAGCTGCACTGGAGGAAGGTTGGGACGTCCACACCGTCTCCCAAGGCGCTGATGCCTTTGATCTCCTTCACAAACGGCGGTACGACCTCATCGTCATGGATGAATCAATTGATGACCAATCTCCCGTGGAGTTCAGCCTCAATGCCGCTGACATTGCGACCAATCATCCGGCCATTGTCGTCGCGGCCAAAAGGTTCACGCCGGTAAAAGCACTGTGGGACAAGTGCCGCGTGATTCATGCCGCCCCCTTCGAGGATACTGCCGCTAAACTCCCTCATCTGTTGGAACGGGTGGCGGCGTCTTCCTAGGGTTCCAAGCGTCCCGCGCGTGACGGCGCAGGCGCCCGAGTATTGTGCCAAGGCGGGAGGGATATCATGAATCAAAACGTCGCGCGAAAGCTCATCGCCGATCACCTTCTCGAAGGCGAGATGACTCCGGGAACCGAGATCGCCTTGCGCATCGATCAAACGCTGACCCAGGATGCGACCGGCACGCTGGTCATGCTGGAACTGCTGGCGATGGGGCTGGATCGCGCGCACACGGAATTGTCCGCCCAATACGTCGACCACAATCTGCTTCAAGAGGATAGCAAGAATTCCGAAGACCATCTGTTTCTTCTGGGCGCGTGCCAGCGCTTGGGCATCTGGTACAGCCGCGCAGGCAATGGCGTCAGCCACCCCCTGCATCAGGCCCATTTCGGCAAACCGGGAAAGTCACTCCTCGGCTCCGACAGCCATACCTGCGCGGCTGGCGCCTTGGGAATGTTGGCCATCGGCGCTGGCGGACTTGAAGTCGCGCTGGCCATCGCGGGCGATCCCTTCCGTGTCCGCATGCCGGAGATCTTGGGCGTGCGGCTCACCGGGTCCTTGCCCGACTGGGTGAGTGCAAAGGACGTCATTCTCGAGATGCTGCGCCGGCACGGCGTCAAGGGAGGCGTGGGGCGTATTGTGGAATATTACGGACCCGGCGTCGAAACGCTCAGTGTGATGGACCGGCACGTCATCTCCAATATGGGCGCGGAACTCGGCGCGACGACGACTGTTTTTCCCGCGGATGAAATGGTGCGCAACTACTTGCGAGAGCGCGGACGCGAATCGGATTGGAGCGAGTGGAAAGCGGATGATGATGCCGACTACGACGTGCGCGACGAGATCGACCTGTCGTCTCTCGTACCGCTGATAGCAATGCCGACCAGTCCCGGAAACGTCCGGGAGGTCCAGGAAGTCGCGGGCGAACCCATCTACCAAGCCTACATTGGGTCCTCTGCAAACCCGGGCTACCGGGACTTCGCCATTGCTGCACAAATCGTAAAAGGCCGTCATGTGAACTCGAGGGTTT
>JAHDWY010000708.1:0-1432 GCA_023384315.1 Candidatus Hydrogenedentota bacterium
GGAACCGCTGGAACTCACATTCCCGCGCGTGGAGCCCGTGTTCGGCGGCGAGTTCGAACGGGAATCGGGCGCGCCGTCAGGGTTCGCGGAGTCCGAAATCACGCTGAGCATTTCCCAAGTGATCGAGCTGGGGGGGAAACGCGCGAAACGCGTGGCCCTCGCCGAAGAAGAGAAGCAGCTCGTGCAGTGGGACTACGAAGCCGCGCGGGCCGACGTGATTGCGGAAACCGCCCGCACCTTTGTTGACGTACTCGTCGCGCAGGAGCGGATCAAGCAGGAACGGGATCTGGTCGCATTGGCGGAAGACGTGGCACGCACGATGGCGGCGCGCGTCGACGCGGGTCAGGTCTCGCCGCTGGAGAACAACCGGGCCCAGATCGCGGAGTCCACGACGGCCATCGCGTTGGCGAACGCGGAACGTGAACACCGAATCGCGCAGGCGAGACTCGCGGCCCAATGGGGCGGAACACAGGTCTTGTATACCGAAGTCGCGGGCGACCTTGATGGCGTGTCCCCCGTGGCGCCAATAGAACAACTGATCGAACGTCTCGAAGTGAACCCGGACCTGGCGCGCTGGGCGACCGAACTGGCGGTTCGCGATGCGCGATTTCACCTGGAACGCGCCAAGCGTATCCCCGATCCGGAAGTCGTGTTCGGAGTGAAGCGCCAGGGAATCGCGGGACGTTCGGTTTCGCAAATCGGCAGCGATACCGACGGCGCCCTTTCGTTTTCGCAGACGGACGTCGATTCGGATCGCGACGCGGAGTACAGCGTGCTGCTCGGCGTTTCCATGGCGCTCCCCATTTTTGACCGGAATCAAGGGAACATCGCAGAAGCGGAAGCGCTGGCGTCCAAGGCGTCGGAAGAGCGCCGGGGGGCCGCGGTGGCGGTTCACGCGGCGTTGGTGGAGTCGCGCGAAACCGCAGAGGCCGCGTATGCCGAATTGCAGTCGTTGGAAGATGATGTCCTTGCGAAAGCGCGGGAAACCGTGGAGAAGACGCGGGAAGGATATGAATTGGGGAAGTTCAGCTACCTCGACGTCCTGGATGCGCAACGCACGTTGTTCGACGCGCAGATTTCGCGGTTGGACGCATTGACGCGGTATCACGCCGCAATGGTGGAGATAGAACGACTCACCGGCCAAGCGCCGGTTATTGAGGAGTAGAACTAATGAAAACAAAGATGATCCGAGTAGCACGTTGCATCTACGCACGATATGCGTTGATGTTCCTGGTGCCGGTTCTCTCCGTAATGCTCGTATTGACGGGATGCTCGGTGAAGGAATCGGATTCAGTTCAAGCGGAGACCCCCTCGCCCGCCGCATCGTCAGGAAACGGCGCGGACAACGCATCCAAACCAGATGAGCCCCGCGACGCCAACCGGTTGTGGTGCAACGAGCATGGCGTGTACGAAGACGAGTGCGTGATCTGTC
>JAHDWY010000708.1:1532-2683 GCA_023384315.1 Candidatus Hydrogenedentota bacterium
GCAACGAGCATGGCGTGTACGAAGACGAGTGCGTGATCTGTCATCCGGAGATTGCGAAGAAGACCTCCAAGGAGCGCAACCCGAACCGGCTGTGGTGCAACGAGCATGGAGTCTATGAAGACGAGTGCACGATTTGCCATCCAGAATTGGCTGGCGAAAAAGAAAGCGACGGTCATTCTCATGGCGGAGATACCGCGGAGCTATGGTGTACCGAGCATGACCTGGCCGAAAGCGAATGCGGGCTGTGCCATCCTGAACTCGTCGCCGGTCTCGAACCTGGCCAGGGGATGAAAGTCCGGTTCGTGTCCAACGCCTCGGTCGACAAAGCCGGGGTGGAGGTGGGGCGTCCGGGTTCGTCGGCCATGTTTGACACGCTGGAAGTGGTCGGACGCGTCACCTTTGACCGCAACAAGTTGGCCATGGTGACTCCGCTCGCGGGCGGCGTGTTGGAGAGCGTCCTCGTGGACGTGGGCGATCGCGTGGAGGCCGGTCAGGTCATCGCTCGAATCAATTCGCCCGCCATCGCCCAGGCGAAGAGTGCCTTGGTCAGCGCGTTAGCGCAGGAAGAACTCCACCGGCAAACGTACACGCGAGAGAAGGATCTCGTATCGCGCGAGATCTCTGCCCAACAAGATCTGGACTCCGCGAAGGCGGCCTACGGCGCCAGCCGCAGCGACACGCAACAAGCGCGACAACAGCTCATGAATCTCGGTTTCACGGAGGCCGAGGTTTCCGAAGTGGCGCAGTCGGGGTCGACAACGTCGGTCATGCCCGTCCGGGCGCCTTTTGGCGGGACGATCGTTCAACGGGACGCGGTCGCGGGATCTGCCGTGGAGATGGGCGACGCGCTGTTTCAAGTGGCTGACCTGAGTTCCATGTGGCTCGAACTATCCATTCCGGAAAGTCACCTCGGCACGATTCAACAAGGTATGCCGGTTGCCGCGCGCGTCGAAGCGTTTCCAAGCGATGTCTTCGAGGGCGAATTGACGTGGGTCGCCTTTGACGTCAACCCCGATACGCGCAAGGTGGAGGCGCGCGCTGTGCTTCCCAACGATGGCGAGCGGCTGCGCCACGGCATGTTCGCGACGGTCGAACTTGCGGCGACGGAGCAGCTCGCCGGGTTGACTGTGCCCAAGGGCGCCGTGCAGAAC
>JAHDWY010000709.1 GCA_023384315.1 Candidatus Hydrogenedentota bacterium
ATTGGAGTCTCCGTGGACTCGCACTTCACCCACCTTGCGTGGAAAAACACGCCCGTCAACAACGGCGGAATCGGCAATATCCAGTACCCGCTGGTCGCCGACCTGACCAAAAAGATCGCGGAACAGTACGGCGTGCTGCTTGCCGACGCGGGCGTCGCGCTGCGCGGTCTGTTCCTCATCGACAAGGATGGCATCATCCGCCATGCGCTCATCAATGACCTTCCGCTGGGACGTAACGTTGACGAGGCCCTTCGTCTGCTCGATGCCCTTCAGTTCCACGAAAAGCACGGCGAAGTCTGTCCGGCGAATTGGAAGCAAGGGGAAGATGGCATGCTGGCGACCGCAGACGGCGTCGCCGCTTATTTGACCAAACACGCGTCTGCGAACTAACCAAAGCTACGAGCGGTCCAGTCGATATCAGGGCGTTGGGACAATAGTTCCAACGCCCTTTTTGCGCGTGGAATCCGCTAATCAGAGTCGACAAGGGCGGGCCGGTCCGAGGTGCTGGTCTCCGCCAACTCCTCCGCCTCTTCGACGGCGCTGCCGCTCAGCTCGCCAAAGCCAAATCCCTCCCGGTACAGCGAGTACAGCCCGAGGATGAGGATGGGAATCATGTTGGAGACGTGGGCCACGATGGCCAGGGCTACCGCGTCGGGTAGCGTCACATTCGGCACCGTCATGAGCAGCCCGCCGACGATGGGGATATGGAACTGGCCCAGCATGCCGGGGACGCCCGGCGCGCTCACGAAGAACGCCAGGACCGTTTGCACGACGAACGGCGCGTACCAGGGCCAATCCATCTCAAAGGCTTCCATGAGAAAGGTGTAGCTCAGAAGAAAAGCGGTCCAGGTCAGCGCCGTAAATGACAGCGATTTGACCATGTCGCCTACCGATCGAAAGACATGGAGCCCGTCCGCAAACTGTTGAAATAGATGGCAGGCCCAATCGGCAAGCCTCTTTGACACCAGACCCAGCACGGACCCGGTCAATCGAAGCACCAAATCCTGCTTCCAATACAAGACAACCAGCGTCACCAGGATCGCGAAAAGCATTACCGTCGTGCCCTCGCCTCCCGCTACCACCAGTGTCTTCGGAATGGTTGGTGGATTCTCAATACCGAAGATTCCGGAGGGCAGCACAATATCACTCTCGGGGCGATACGCGATCACGGCGATTAGCATCACGACCATCAATCCAATCAGGTCCGTGACCCGGTCCAGCGCGCAGACGGCGAGGCTCTTGGAAAAGGACATCTTGCTCAACCGGGCCAAGACGAGTGGGCGCACGAATTCGCCAAGCCGAAGCCCGATCGTGAAGTTGACCAGGAACGCGAGTTGGGTGGCGCTGAACATGCTCCGAAACGTGGCCGGGTGCACGGCGCGCACGATGTACTTCCAGCGGACGATCCGGATCCAGAAACTAGCCCAAATGGGAATCTGGGCCGCCAGAAACCAGCCCCAATGCATTTTGGTCAGTGAAGCGTACAGTTCCCGCCACTCGACACCCCGGAAAAGCAGCCAGGTGAGCAATGCGGCAACCGCGATTCCGGCAAGGATTTGGATGATGCGTTTCATATCGTTCCAGACTTTCAAGTGAACCGCGAACTATAGCATACGTCAACCCCCGGTTCACCCGGACCCCGCTTCGCGAAACGCCGCACTAAACCATTTACCGCCCCCGCGCATCCCACAGGATGAGAAGGGGCAAACCCGCCTCAGGGTCTTGAGGGGTAATGGGAGGACGCAGTGTGCGGCGCATTATCAAACTGCCAGTGCTGATCGCGGTTGTCGCATTGATCGGCGGAACCGGGGTCATGGCGCTGCTGTTATCGATGCAGAATTCGAAAGCTTCCTCCGCTATTCAGGAGACAGAAAGCGCGCTGCGGGTCGAAGCCTTGCGTGTGCATCCGGCGCACGTTCCCGTCGTCATCGAGGGGCACGGGCAGGTCCACGTCCGAAAAACGGTCCGAATCGCGCCGGAAGTCTCGGGGCGCGTCGTGTCTATCCACCCCAATCTCATCGCCGGCGGGCGGGTGCCCGCGGGGGAGCCGCTGTTCCAGATCGACGACCAGCCGTACAAGGCGCTGGTCGCGGACGCCCAAGGCACCGTCGCCCAACTCGAAGCCGCCGTCTCCAGGCTCCGGGAGGAGTCGAAGAACGAACAGGCCCGGCTGGAGTCGCTGCAACGCGCCCGCGATATCGCCCTCGCCCAATTCGAACGGCTCAAGGAGTTGTTCGCCGAGGACGTGGGAACCCGGACAGGCGTGGACGTAGCGGAAGCGGAGTATGTGGCCGCCCGCGATGAAGCCGATAAGCTCACGCATCAGCTTGGGCTTTATCCGATCCGGATCGACGAAGCGCAATGCGCTCTCGGCTCCGCCCGCTCGCGTCTGGAACTCGCCCGCCTCAATCTCGAGAAGACTCGCGTCATCTGTCCCTTTGATGCGCGCGTGAAAGAACGGTCCATCGAAAAGGACCAGTACGCCGTCGAAAGCGTGGAAGTCGTCGAACTAGCGGACGACTCGGTCCTGGAGATTCCGGTGCCACTCGACAGCCGGGACGCGCGGCGCTGGCTACGGTTTCGTAACCCATCGGCCGGCAGCGAAGCCATGTGGTTTGGGGCCCCCGAGCCCGTGGAGTGCGCCGTCCACTGGACGGAAGACGATCAGGCCGCGCGCTGGA
>JAHDWY010000710.1 GCA_023384315.1 Candidatus Hydrogenedentota bacterium
GCACGCTCCCGTGAATGTTCCCCGCTGGATTGCGTCTGAAAGGAGGTCTTTGCGTCCCCGCTTCGGGACGGAAGCGTATCACAGGAAGGCCGGAGGTTACACATCGCCCTCTCTATCGGGATCGATTTATCCTTCACGTTCCGATCCCGATCCCGATAGCGACCATGCTGCGAAGCGGGGTCACCCGTTCATAGTGGCGGTTTTTTGCCAGTTCTATGCAACGTGCGGCTGTTCTACGGGATTGATATAATCGCGCTATGTCTGACTGTAAATCCAACATTCCGAAGGATGCACGTGCCCGGTGCGAGAAGTTGCGCGCGGAGATCGAGCAGCACAATCGCTTGTACTACGTCGAGGCGAAGCCGGAGATTAGCGACCAGGCCTTCGACAAGCTGCTTAAGGAACTGGAGCAACTCGAGGCTGAGTATCCGGGGTTGGTCACGCCTGATTCGCCGACCCAACGCGTGGGCGGGCAACCCATCGAGGGTTTCGAGACCGTCGAGCATGCGGTTCCGATGCTCTCGATCGACAACACGTACAACGAAGAAGAAATCCGCGCCTTCGACGAACGGGTGAAACGCGGACTCGAAGCCAGCGCGAAACCGGAGTACGTGGTGGAGCTTAAGATCGACGGCGTGGCCATTTCGCTTCAGTACCGCGACGGGGTTCTCACCCGCGCTGCCACTCGGGGCGATGGCGCCCTGGGTGACGACGTTACCGCGAACGTGAAGACCATCGGCGCCGTGCCGTTGCGATTGTCCGGCAAGCCGCCGGAGTTGCTCGAGGTGCGCGGAGAAGTGTACATGCGCCGGCAGGAGTTGGAGCGCTTGAATGCATTGCGGGAAGAGGCCGGCGAAGCTCCGCTCGCCAATCCACGCAATACGACCGCGGGCACGCTGAAGCAGTTGGATCCGCGTGAGGTTGCCAAGCGGAAGCTCGACATTGTGTTCTACGATATCGCGCCGTTGGATGGCGTGGAACTCACGTCCCATTGGAAGACGCTGCAACAGTTGCGCGACTACGGCCTACCCACCAGCCCGCACAGCAAGCACTGCAAGTCGATCGACGAGGTGCTCAAGGTCTGCGAGGCGTGGGACGCGAAGCGCAACGAACTCGATTTCGAGATCGACGGCATGGTCATTAAAGTCGATTCCGCCGCGCACCGAAAGCGATTGGGATTCACCTCCAAGTCTCCGCGCTGGGTGATCGCTTACAAATACGCTGCGCAAGTCGCGCAGACCAAGCTCGTGAACGTGTCCTTTCAGGTTGGCAAGACGGGCACGATTACGCCCGTCGCCGAGATGGAACCCGTGCTGCTCGCGGGCACGACCGTGAAGCGCGCGAACCTCCACAACTTCGAAGACATCGCGCGGAAAGATATCCGCATCGGCGATACGGTAGAGATTCAGAAAGCGGGGGAGATCATCCCGCAGGTGCTCGGTCCCGTCAAGGAACAGCGGCCAAAGAACGCGAAGGCGATCGATCCGCCGACGGCATGCCCGGTCTGCGGCGGCGAGGTGCACAAGGACCCCGAAGGGGTTTATTTGCGATGTCTAAACCTTTCCTGTCCGGCGCAAGTCAAAGAACGACTGCGTTATTTTGCCTCGCGGGGCGCGATGGATATCGAAGGGCTCGGTCCTGCCGTGATCGAGCAACTCGTGGACAAGGGCCTGGTGAAGAGCCCTGCGGAACTCTATGAACTCTCCGCCGAGCAGGTGGAAGGGCTGGAACGCATGGGCAAGAAGTCCGCCGCGAACCTGATTGCAGGCATCGAAGCCAGCAAAAAACAGCCCTTGAACCGCCTGTTGAACGGACTTGGTATTCGCCATGTGGGTGGTCACACTGCGGAGGTCTTGGCGGGACACTATGGCACGATCGACAAATTGATGAACGCCTCCGTAAACGAACTCACCGAAATCTACGAGATCGGCGAGACTGTCGCGGCCAGCGTTCATGACTTCTTCGAAACCGAGGAGAATCGCCAGCTCATCGAGCGGTTCCGCGAACATGGATTGACGCTGGAGGAAAGGTCGCGCGGCGGAAATGGGCCTCGTCCCTTTGAAGGCAAGACCTTCGTTGTGACCGGTTCGCTCGAAGGGTACTCGCGAGACAGCATTCATGAACGCATCAAATCTCTGGGCGGCCGCCCCAGTTCGAGTATCAGCGGGAATACCGATTATTTGGTCGCGGGGGAGAAGGCCGGTTCCAAACTGACCAAAGCCCAGTCCCTTGGCGTGACCGTGCTCACGGAAGCCGAATTCAATCAACTGGCCGACGGCGCATCATGACGGTCAAGCGCATTCCCAGTCCCGAAGTCCTCAACCAGGAATCCGGCCACGGTCTCATGAAGGCCGCGCGGGAACAACACCTTCACAAGGGCGACACACTTCTCGTCGACCTTTCCGGGACACGTTCCATGGACACCCGCGGCGGCGCATGGATGCTGGCGTTGGCGGAGTTGGCGCATTCACGCGGAGGCGATCTGAAGTGGGAAGGTGAATCCGGCGACGTGGCCGAGTTTATGGAACTGGTGGAGCCGGGGCTTCAGGCCGCGCTACGCGACAAGCCACGTCCGGAAGGCTTTCTGGAGCGGATCGGCGGCGTCTCGTTGGCGGTCGCGGCCGAAACCCGTGAATTCGGAAGTCTCCTGGTCGATGCCATCTATTGGACACTGATGGC
>JAHDWY010000711.1 GCA_023384315.1 Candidatus Hydrogenedentota bacterium
GAGGGTCTCGGCGCTTTCGATCTCGCAGTAGGCATAAGCGATGACGGCATTCTCTTTAGAGATGGCTTCGTCGAGATCGATGTAGTCCGCCGGGCTTTCGTGTAAAACCCAAGGCAAAGTCGTACCGTCGAGGGAGATGGCTTGCGCAACGTCGACCTTACCGGTGGTTTCACCTCCGGACCCGGCGAGGTAGTCCTGATAGAAGGCGTCGATCCGGATCGTGTCGATTGTTTCACCGGCATCCAGGGTCAGGGGAAATGGCCCGCACAGCGACCACGTGGTAAGAAACTCGCCGGACGGTTGGTCCGTGTATACCGGCGCTTCGGAAGTGGCAAGACCGGTGATGGAACATAGGAACGCGGCGAGAATAGCCAATCGGAATGGCTGTGCGTGTGAATTGCCTAGCGTGCGAAGTACTTCGTGATTCATGGAAGGCTGCTCCTGCATTGTGCGGATTCCCCGTGACGTCGCCGGACTTCCCCGTTGCGCACCCAATCGGCGACAGTGTTTGATGGTACTCGATTTTGGCGGGAGTTTTCCTGTTGGGGTGACGGGAGATTCGTCGGCTATAAGAGGGGAAGTAACGGTGAGTGCCCCTGATCGCGACATCCAGGTGTCAAACGATGCGGCGGCGGCCTATCGCTTTAGCGACCACCAGTGTGGCGACGGCTCCGGCAGTGGCAACCGCGATTCCCGATGCCACCGCGAGTATGCGATCGACTTGACGGCTCTCGCAGATCCCCGTGGCGCACCAACGGGCAAAATGTTCGCAGTTATTGGCGAAGGCGCAGTAGCCGCTCTCGCCCAGGCGCGATTCGGCGCGTTCCACGACCGTATCGGGGTCGTACATGAAGGGCTCCGCCACCGTCCGGACGTCGCCATTCCGGGCAAACTCCCGCATGGTCACCCGCCGGATCTTGGCGAACTTGGCGCGGAACACCTCACCCTCGTAGTGGATGACGGTACCGTCGCCACAGTCAATCCCGTGGTGCCAATACCCGAACCGTCGGGCCCGGATGTGATCTCCCCGCGCCATAGTCGTTTGCCTCATTCGAGTGTTCTATCAGGGGCGCTTATAGAAACGCCCCTGTGCATCGAGATCTTCCTGATGCTCCATCCTATTGGATGCTCGCAAGTCCATTATGGTTTATATGCGGCGCCCAGTCCACAATCGCCGTTTGGGGCCGGCGGGTCTCCGGAATCATAGCCGTGGCGCGAGGATTTCCGCCAAGGTCGTCCCGGCACGACGGTGTCCTTCGGTCGTCAGGTGCACGCCATCCAGGTAAAGATCGGGGGAAATCTCGACGTGGTCCGCAAGGTTTACGAACGATACTTCATCAGCTTCAAGCGCTTTTTCGATGTCCCCAATCCGGTCTGCATCCTTCGTCCCCTCAGCCGTGGGCATGAGTACGACAAGGATTGTGCCTGCGGGTCTTTCAGCGGCAAGCGCAACGACGGAAGCCACGTTTTCGTCCAACGTGTCGCCCGTGGATTGACGTTCCGGCAGCACGTCAGGCCCGGGTTGCAGCCATTTCCAGCCATAGCGGTGGGCAGCGGTAAAACGCGCCAGATTCGCGGCGGCGAGTAAGGCACTCCTGGGGGGCTCGTCGGGAAATGCCACGCCAGTCCCCGTCAGGCGAACGACGGGAGGCCGGGTAAAATCGCGGGGTATCGCAAAGACTACGACGAAATCGGGATTGAGCAGGGTCAAGTGGTGGTATAACGCGACCATCTGGGTAACGGAGTATCCGTTTACACCGCAATTGATTACTTCGGTGTCCTTCAGCCGGGACTCGGCCACCGTCGTGAAAAGGTTCGCCTCCTTCTCGCGAATACCGCCCCAAGTCACGGAATCGCCCAGGACGAGGACGCGGCGGGTGCCGGAATCCTTGCCCTCCAGCGTGCGCGGATCGCGGACCCCCCAACGGTTAATCGTGATTTCGTTGCTGAGGATGGTGACGTGTTGATCCGGTTTTAACCGGTATCCGGCGGTTTCGTCGGCTGTGTACAGCACTGGGTCCGCGAGGCCCAGGAAGCGAAGAACCCCTTCCAGGAGCAGGAGCGTCACCAATAGAATCACGGCAGTTTCAATCATGCGGCGCTTCCTGGTGGGCGCCTTGGGAGTGACTGCGGAATCGCCCCCGTTTTCCGAAGGCGTAGGAGATTCCGCGGACTCGCTCACTCACTGGACTCCAGTGGCTGACCGCGCCAGTAGTCGAGCAAGTCCTGAAGCATGGTCTCGAAAGTTGCCTTCGGTTCCCAGCCCGTAGCCGTCGAGAGCTTCTCGCGTGAACCACGCACCTCGGGTATGTCGACGCGCCGAAGCCGCTCCGGGTCGACATGGATTTGGACGTCGACCTTCGCCAGTTTCTGCAGCAATTCCAATGCGGAACCGATGGTCCAGGAATCGCCGGAGCAGACGTTATAGGCTTCGCCGGCCTCTCCGTGAAGCGCGGTGGCCACGTAGGCACGGACCACGTCGGTCACGTGCAGGAAATCCCTGGCCACGTCCAGGTTTCCGACCTGAAGCACCGGTTCGGCCAGTCCCTTTTCAATCCGTGCAAACTGCCGTGCGAAGTTCGACAGCACGAACTGCGGCGACTGGCCGGGGCCTGAATGATTGAAGGGGCGGACGCGAATCGCGTCCATCCCGTAGTTCCGGAAGAGGT
>JAHDWY010000712.1:0-1863 GCA_023384315.1 Candidatus Hydrogenedentota bacterium
GCGGATAACTTCGTCCACCGGCCGATGGTCACCCAGGGAGAACTGGCTGCCGTCGTACTCTTCGTCTTCGGCATAACCGCCCGGGTTGGTCCGGCTGCCGGCGCTGATTTGGCTGACACCGAGCGCAAAGGTTTCGCGCCGGATGTTCGGGGTTTCGCGGGTGGACATGATGATGCCGGTATACGGGACAGCGAGCCGCAGGATTGCCACAAGCTTCCGGAAATCGATATCGGAAACCGGGTGAGGCGGTTGGCTCGCCATGTCGGATCCAAAGGCGGGTTCGAGCCGCGGAACGCTGATTGTATGGGGTCCCACGCCGAAGGCCTTCTCCAGGTGTTCGATATGTTGCATAAGCGCGAGGATTTCAAAGCGCCAGTCGAACAACCCGAACAGGATACCCACGCCGATATCGTCGATCCCGGCTTCCATGGCGCGGTCGGGCGCGGTGATGCGCCAGTCGAAGTCGGACTTTTTCCCCTCCACGTGGACCTTCGCGTAGGTCTCCCGGTGGTAGGTCTCCTGGAAGAGCTGGTACGTGCCGATGTGCGCGGCCTTCAGTTCCTTGAACTCGTCCACTGTGAGGGGCGCAATATTCACGTTCACGCGCCGGATCTCGCCGCGTCCGCTTTTCGTGGCATAGATAGTCTCCAGACAGCGAAGGATATACGGGAAGCCTTCCACCGGATACGACTCACCCGCTACGAGAAGGATGCGTTTATGTCCCTGCTCGACAATGATCTTCGTTTCCCGCGCAACCTCTTCCTGCGTCAAGGCGCGGCGTTTCACCCCCGTGTTCGTCTTGCGGAAGGCGCAATACAAGCATTCGTTGGAGCACAAGTTGGACACATAGAGCGGCGCGAAAAGCACCAGCCGCCGGCCGTAGATTTCTTCCTTTACAGTCCGGGCCGCGTGGAATATCTCGCCCAACAGTTCCGGATCGCTTACGGCCATCAGCACGGCGACGTCGTTCGCGTTGAGGCCCTTCAGTTCCAAGGCCTTGGCGACTACCTCCCGTACACGGACGGCGTCCTTCTGCGCGCCATAGGCCAGCGTGGTTTCTATGCGCTCTTCGTCGATGGGGATTCGTGTTTGTTCGCTTAACATGACAGGAACGACTCCATGGTGTCCCGGTCGAGGGTACCGGGCGGTTGGGGGATTTCAATTGTAAACTCGGCCCACTGGCCTTCCTCGGACTCCGCGTCAGCATGCCCCCCGTGCAGCTTGGCGATGCGCCAGACGGAGTAGAGGCCGATTCCCGTTCCGGGAACCTGCTTCGTTTCGAAGGTTTGCAGCCGGGAAAACCGGCGGAACAGTCGTGGTTTGCTTTCGGCAGGAAATCCGGGACCTTCGTTCCAGACCGTCACACGGACTCCGATGCGTGTCCGTTCGACCTTGACGCGCACCTCCCCGCCTTCCTTTCCATACTTTACCGCGTTGGACATAAGATTGCCGAGGGCGATCCGCAGAAGTTCCGGTTCGCAAGAAACATGAAGCAGGGCTTTCGGAAACTCGCGCGTAATCCACATGTTGCGGTCTTCCAGTTGCGCGCCGCCAATCTCGATGGCAGGCTCCATGACCTCCGCGACGAAATCGGCCACTTCGTGAAATTGCGGATCGGGACTTAAGGTGTCGATTCGCGTGAGATCGAGGTAGTCGCGTGCGAGCAGCAAGACGTGCTCGGCTTTCGCGATAATCCGCTGCACTTTACGGCGCTGTTGCGGGGCCAGTTCACCCAGATACGCTTCCGACAGGACCCGGGCATCCATGGCGATGGATGCAACGGGGCTTTTTACCTCGTGGCTCACGAAGGCCAGCAACTCGCGATAGGCTAGATTGGCGTTCTCCAGTTGCTCGATGCGGTAA
>JAHDWY010000712.1:1873-2668 GCA_023384315.1 Candidatus Hydrogenedentota bacterium
TCGACCGCTTGAGCGAGTCGTTCGACCATGGCCGATTGAAGAAGGGCTTGGTGGCGGTCGTAGGCGAAGGGGGTGCGCGAACTGCGAAAGAGGAATCCTACCCGGCGTCCGTCGACCGTGAGCGGACAGGTCATGCTGGACCGCACGCCCTCCCGCACCAGCAGGGCTGTCGAGGCGCTGATGGGCTTGCTCTCGAGATATTGCTGCAGGTCGTTGATGATGCGAATGCAACCCCGCTGGAAAACTGATTCCAGGGAGCTTCCTTTCAGATCTTCGGCATAGCCTTTATCGAGCAGTAACGATTCGTAGTCCGCACGTGACCAGTACGCCACGACGCGGGAGCTTTCCTCTTCGAGAAAGGCCAGGCCCATGCGATCGCAGGGGAACAGGTCCCGGGTGCTGTCAAAAACAAAGCTCATGATCGCGTCGAGGGTTTCGCCCGCAGCGACGCGCTGGTTGACGGCGTCCAAGACGGAGCGCTCCTGCTCGGAGAAGCCGGCGGCGTCGCGTTCGGCCGCGTCGCGTTCTACGAATTCCAGAATCTCGCCACATCCCTGTGAGCTGGAGCGCTCCGTCTTCATCTCTTCTCCTACGTGATGAATTTCCCCCGCGGGGTGTAGTGGGTGTGCAACAGCTTGTGGCTGAGATGCCCACAGGGCCCGTCGGTGAGAAACTCGCTGTAGATGCGTGTTATGGCCGGGTTCTCGTGCGACTTACGCACGTCGTAGGCGCGGTCTTCGGAATAGATCGCCTGCGCGCGCGCCGCCCGAATCGCCGGGCTGGTCGGAATCGGTT
>JAHDWY010000713.1 GCA_023384315.1 Candidatus Hydrogenedentota bacterium
AGCATGTCGAGAACATACGTTATCGCAGTACTCGAAGGCGACGGTATCGGTCCCGAGATCACGGCCGAAGCCGTCAAGGTGCTCCGCGCCGTTGAATCGTCGACCGATGCCACGTTCGAACTGGTCCATGCGCCCTTCGGCGCCCAGGCCTACTTCGACCACGGGCACTCGTTTCCCGAGGCCGCGATGGAGGCCTGCGACCGTGCCGACGCCATCCTCAAAGGACCCATCGGGCTGGGACACGAGGAATCAAAACGGATTCCGGTCGAGGAGCGCCCGGAACGCGGCGCTCTGTTGCCGCTCCGCAAACGGTACAACACCTTCGCCAACTTTCGCCCCGTCTATCTCCCGCCGGAGCTGGCGTTCTTTTCGCCGTTGCGTCCGGAAGTCGTGGGCGACGGAATCGACATCATGATGATCCGGGAACTCGTCGGCGGCCTCTACTTCGGAAAGAAGGAAGAAGGGACCGATGCGAAAGGCCTGCGTTACGTTAAAGAAACGCTCGAATACGATGAAAACGAGATCCGTCAGATTCTGACCGTGGCCTTCGAAGAAGCCCGTAAGCGCAAGAAGGTGCTTCACAACGTGCACAAGAGCAATGTGCTTATGTCCAGCGTGCTGTGGAACGTCATCGGCGACGAGGTGGCCCGGCAGTATCCCGACGTGGAAGTGAAACACGTCATCGTGGACGCCGCCGCGACGGCGCTGGTCTTGAACCCGCGCCAGTTCGACGTGATGGTCATGGAAAACATGTTCGGCGACATCCTCAGTGATCTCGGCGGCGGCCTGTTGGGTTCGCTGGGCTTGATGCCGTCCGCGTGCATCGGTTCCGACAAGGCCTACTACGAACCCTCCCATGGCTCCGCGCCGGACATCGCAGGCAAAGGCATTGCGAATCCCTATTCCATGATCGGGTCCGTCGCGCTCATGCTGGAGAAGAGCTTCGGCATGGAGAAGGAAGGCAAACAAGTCATGGACGCCATGCGCGACGTCTTCGCCGCAGGCTACACCACAGCGGACCTGAAAGACCCGAAAGGCAAGCACCAACCCATCAGCACCAGCGATTTCGGCGACCGGGTAGTGAAGGCCTTGACGCAAGGGATTTGATATGAGAATTAGTTGTCCACCGATTGCACCGATTTCACCGATGGAAAAATGTGCTGAGATGACGGCGACAGTCATCACGCGCATCTTGCCGCACATACGAATCGCGCGATTGGAATTCATGAGCCCCGGACGGGTCGACAGAATTTTGCCCAGGGTGGAGCGAAGCGGAACCCTGGGTCAGCAGCTCTCTTTCTTCAACAAGCCCTGCAAGGGCGAAAGATGCGGTTGCTGACGCACCAGGCTTCACACGCCGTGTCGAGGATCTTTCACAGGTATTTTTGAATCGGTGCCAATCTGTGTAATCTGTCAATGTTCCTTTTTAGCTTGCTTTACACACTGAGGTGCATTATGAAGCGTATATTTCATGGTTGTCTACTTTCCATTCTCGCGATCGCGGCGTGGGGGCAGGACCCTTCGCCGAAGGCGGAGATCGATTGGCTCGACAAGGCCTACAGCGACGGGCGGCATAACGCGTTCACCGATCTCATTCGTTGGAAGGACCACTACTACCTTTGCTTTCGACATGGCGAAAGCCATGGTTCGCTGGACGGTGAAATCCGCGTCATGCGCAGCGCCGACATGCGGACCTGGGAACCCTGCGGCACGCTCGACACGGCCGGCGACGATCGCGATCCCCATTTCACCGCGACGGACGACGCCTTGTACGTTTACTTCGGCACCTGGGATCTGCGCCATATGGACGGCCACGCGTTGCCGGATCGGCGGAGCGTTCGGTCCTACTTCGCATCCAGCACGGACGGGGCGACCTGGTCGAAGATTCAGGGCATCTACGAGCCAGACTGGTGGGTGTGGCGCGTGCGCTATCTCGACGGCAGATTCTACGGGATCGCTTACACCGCGTATCGTCCCAAGCCCGACGAGCGCGAGATGCGGCTCGTTGTCTCCGGCGACGGCCTGAACTGGACCTTGAAAAGCGAGATCGCCAACCGCCGCCAGCCCAGCGAGTCCGATGTGACGCTATTGGAAGACGGCGCGCTATTCGTGATCACGCGCATGCAGGACGAAATCAACGAAGGCTTCATCTGGCGCAGCAATCCCGATCATACTGAATGGACCGGCGAAACCGTTGGCGACATTGTCCATTCCCCGGCTTTGACACGATGGAAGGATCGCTTCTTCGTCGCAGGCCGCAGCCGCAACGCGGAGCGCGCATGGGTCACGCGCGTGTGGGAGCTGATCGACGGTAAGGCGGTCGAACTGATCACCCTGCCCAGCGGCGGCGATACTTCATATCCCGGTCTGATTGTCGACCCGGCAACAGCGGACGCGGACCAGCCGGCCCTCTTCGTTTCCTGGTACTCCCAGCACGAAGAAGACCGGCAAACGAAGAAGGACGCTGCGTCGATCTATACCGCGCGGTTACGGGTTGTTGACTAAGAACATCCCCCTTGGTCCCCCTTCGAAGGGGGAATGGGTGCGGTCCTCGTGTTTCCGAAAATTGCCACTCTTTCTTCACGAGGGTGAGTGAGCAGGTCATCTTGAAGGCAACGCGGAGCGTTGCAGGCATTCCCCCTTCGAAGGGGGATCAAGGGGGATGT
>JAHDWY010000003.1:0-7378 GCA_023384315.1 Candidatus Hydrogenedentota bacterium
CGACTTCGTCAAAGGCGCCGACACGCACGAACGAATCGGCCCTACCCGCGCCACGCAGGCCGGACTCATCTCGCCCCAGGCCATGCGCCGCGCCTATCTCGTGGCATTCGGTCTTGCGCTCGTCCCCGGCGCGTATATCATCTGGCGCGGTGGCTGGCCCTTCCTCGCGATCGGCGTCATCTCCATCATCTGCGGAATCCTCTACACGGGCGGACCTTTCCCCCTGGGATATATCGGTCTCGGTGATGTCTTCGTGCTCGTTTTCTTTGGTCCCATCGCGGTTGGCGGCACCTACTATCTGCACACGCTGTCCATTGATTCCGCTGCGATCGTCGCCGGCTTGGCGCCCGGACTCCTCAGCGTCGCCATTCTCGCCGTCAACAACATGCGCGACATCGATGAAGATCGCCGCGCCGGCAAACGGACCTTGGCCGTACGATTCGGCCGCCGCTTCGCGCGTTTCGAGTACCTGGTTTGTATCCTGGTGGCCGCCTTCGTCATTCCCCTCTACTTCTACGCCGCCGCCGACAACCGCTTGTTTGCACTCGTGCCCCTGCTCATCGTCACCGCCGCCACGCCCGCTATCAAGACCGTCTTTGTGTCCACAGACGGCGAGGCGCTGAATGGCGTGCTCGCGAAAACAGGAAAACTGCTGCTTGCCTTCAGCATCCTGTTCGCCTTGGGGTGGGTGCTGTGAGCGGGGCCACTGCCACGTTTTTCCGCTATCAACTTCCCCTGACCAGGCCGTTTGTTCTCCGGCAACAAAGCATGTGTGAGCGCATCGGTTTGCTCGTTCGACTTCGTACCTCGGCAGGCGCCACGGCCTGGGGTGAAATCGCCCCTTTACCCGTATTCAGCCGCGAGGCGCTTGACGAGGCCCTGCGCCAGGCGCTGGACGTTGCGGCCGTCCTGGTGCGGCGCGATCTGGATCAAGCCGATCCCCACTTAATCGGGTTGCGCCGGCAGGAAAACATTTATGGGTCCGTTCGATTCGGACTCGAATCCGCGCTCGCCGGATTGCAGGCGGTACACGCCGGAACCCATCCCGCGACCCTTCTCGCAGAGACGCCGCCGCAATCGGTCCACGCCAACGCGCTGCTGACCGGCGTCGGCACCGAGGTCATCGACGAAGCGCTCGCCCTTGCGGAACGCGGCTACACTGCCATCAAACTTAAAGTCGGGCGTATGATCATCCGGGACGAAGCCGCTACCGTACGCGACCTTCGAGCCGAATTGCCGCCGCAGGTCGCCATCCGCCTCGATGCAAATCGCGCCTGGAGCTTCGACGATGCCCGCGCATTCGCCTCGGCGGCGAAACCTGAATCCTTCGCGTACATCGAAGAGCCACTATCCAACCCAGGGCAACTTCCCGAACTGACCGCGCGATCCGGCATCGCTTACGCGGTCGACGAAACCCTCCAGGATCTTGGCTGGCGAATCGCCGCTTCTTTGAGGGAACACGGGGAAGATGCCATGGACCATTACCCTTCCTATCCCGACTCGTCATTGGCCCATGCGGCGCTTGGCGCTGTAGCCTGGATCGTGAAACCCACGCTGCTCGGTGCGCCGTTGGAGTTTCTTTCGGATACCGCGCCACGCGGTGGCTATAGCGGACCAGTCGTGGTAAGCTCGTCATTTGAATCGGGCCTCGGATTGGCCATGCTTGCGCAACTCGCCGCGACAGCCAATCGTGATACGATTGCCGCGGGGTTGGATACGCAACGGTGGATCGCGGCCGATACGCTGGAGGAGGACTTGCTCAACGTGGACGGAACCTGCGACCTTCAACGCGCTTGGGAGTTGGCGCAGCATCCACGCATGGACCGGCTCGAGGAGATCGCCCATGTCTGAGCGCTCCTGGCCACTAGCGGTTCCCGCGAGTCACATCAGTGATGCGCCCGCGATCGTTTGTTCCGATGGTGTCACTACATTCAGTGAATATGCGGAGCACGTCGAGCGGATTGCGGGTGTCTTTCACCGATCCGGCATTCGCCCCGGCGATCGCATCGCCATTCTCTCGCTTCCTTCCGTCGATTACCCGAAGCTCCTCATGGGGTGTTTTCATGCAGGCGCCGTTGCATGTCCGCTCAATACCCGCGTGCCGAGACAAAGCCTCGCGGACTTCTGCCAACGTCTCGACGTCAAGGCGCTTTGTGTCGACGAAGCCTTTTCCAACGTGAGTTTCGACGGAATTCCATCGTTGGAGGCGACGGAGATTCTTGATGCGTCCCCCACGGAACCCGCGCCGCACCTCGTCGATCCTCGCCAGCCCGCCGTGATTCTCTCCACCTCTGGCAGTTCAGGCGAGCCCAAGTCCGCCCTTCATACCCTGGGCAGTCTCAGCCAGAATGCCTTCGCCTCAAACCGGAATCTGCCCCTGAACTCCGGCGACCGTTGGCTGTTGTCCTTGCCATTGTTTCACGTTTCCGGCCTGGGCATTGTATTCCGTTGTCTCTGGAGCGGGGCGGCCATCGTCGTGCGGAAGCCCGAGGAAACCTTGGAGGATTTGATTCTTCAGTACGATGTCACCCATGTGTCTCTCGTAGCCACGCAGCTTTTCCGGCTGTTGCAGACGCAGAAAGGCATGGAAGCGCTGGGGAAGCTGAAAGCAATCCTCGTCGGCGGCAGCGCAATTCCCGCGTCGGTCATTGGCGAGGCCTACGTTCGGAAACTCCCCATATGCACGACGTACGGATTGACCGAAACGGGGTCCCAGGTGACGGCGACCCGCCCCGGCGATCCCCTACGCACGCTGCAGACTTCCGGTCGGCCGCTCCTTCCCGACACGGTCTCCATTTCTCCGGACGGAGAGATCCTGGTGCGCGGCGCCACGCTGTTCCAAGGGTACGTCGACAGCGGTAAAGCGGAACTCCCGTTGACGCCCGAGGGCTGGTTTGCCACGGGCGACCTTGGCGAATTCGACGCCGCGGGCAACTTGCGCGTGCTCGGACGCCGCGACAATATGTTTACCTCCGGCGGAGAAAACATCCAGCCCGAGGAAGTCGAGCGCTGGCTATGCCGCTTGGAAGGTGTGGTCGAAGCGGTCGTGGTACCCGTTCAGAACGCGGAATTCGGTGCCCGCCCGGTGGCGTTTGTGCGCGTCGCGCAGAAAGAGTTTATGCAGCCCATCCGCTTCCAGCTCTTCCTCGAAGAAAACATCCCCGGATACAAAGTCCCGGACATCTTTCTGCCGTGGCCTGACGAGCGCGACGAACACGGCATGAAGATCGATCGCGAACATCTCCGCGACCTCGCCGAACTCCATCAACAAACCGAAGAAGTCTGAGACAGAGGAACATCCCCCTTAATCCCCCTTCAAAGGGGGAATGTACGCAACGAGGAGCGTTGCGTACATCGGACGATTCGCGATCCCCGCGCAATAGCCAACGCACGAAAACCCTCCAGCGACCGCATGTTGCCGTCTCCCCCTTTGATGGGGGATCAAGGGGGATGTGCTTCCGTGCGCACCCGAGCTTACCCGCGCCCCAGGAAACCCCAGAAGTTTTCGCTGAGCAGTTGCGCCGCGTCCCGCCGGACTTCCTCCTCCGTCAGCGTCCATCCCGCGGCAAGCAGATCGGCATACTTATCGCTCAGCACCTTCGCGATGATGGTACGCGAGTGGTCCCACTTGTAGAGCACCTGCTCGAGCACGCGCGCGTCGGAATGCTGCGGCACAACGCTCGTCCCCAGCAATTCGAACCGCATGCGCGTCATCTCCTCGATGAGACTCGGATTGTTCAGGAACCACCAGCATCCGAACAGGAACAGGTTCGGAAACTTCCGCGCCGTCACACACAACTCGTGCTGGTTCTCCCGAGACAGGAACGTGGCCATGAACTTGTTATCCGGATACGCCGCGCACAGCCGTTCCAATGCCCCAACGTCTGCTTTGGCGACGCCGTCGCCCGCTAGTTTTAGCGCCGGATTGACGCTGCGTTTGACGCCAATCATCGTCGCGAAGGGGAGGCCACATTCCCGAGCGGCAGGCACGATACACTGGTCGATGATTTTTCCCCGTACCGAATCCTCTGGATATGCGAAATCCGGCGGCAGCGAAACTGCCATGTAAAGCGCGTCCATCCGCTTGATCTGGTCCGTGAGAAAGCGGCGCACCTCCTGAACTGTCTTCGGTTGAAGGGAGGGCTCTACCTCGTAGCCCCATTCCTGGAGTCGCTGATGCGCGTTGCTCCAATCATTCAACAGGGGGTCGATGCGGAGGGCCGCGTGAAACCGCGGATCACCTCGATACCCACTTTCCCAGACCGGGCGCTCGAGTGGGTCGAAGGGATCGTTCGTCATCACGACGCTCGTGAGGTTGGCGCGTTCGAACACGCGGTCGATGTGACTCGACGGCTCGGCGTCCTTGAAGTACGTGCGAAACCCTTCGAGATCCCGCGAGGCAACATCCAACCCGAGTTTATCGAGCGCGGTAAGCACGCCCCGGCACGCTTCGCTATACGGCGTTCGCTTGACGAACAACTCATTCCAGATGAGGTTGGCCTGCTCTTGCTTTGACAGCTTCCAGTACGCGTCGTACGGCATCCGCGTCGCGCGCATCACTTCCGCGATGAGGTAGTGATACGTGAGCAGTTCATCCAGGCCGAACAACAGCAATTGGCCAAAAGGCGGCGCGTAGAGATGGGTATGCAGATCCGTGACCGGCGTTTCCGCGACGATGCGCGCTACCGCGTCGCGCATCCGGGCCGCGTCATGTCGTCCGAAGGTTTGGGTGTTCGCGTGGGTGCTGGTTGTCATGGTGCGGTATCCTCCCTTTGCCAGAGGCCGCGCAATTGCCATTTCCGCGATAGAATAGACGTCGCGCCGTTCGAGCGGTCGTGAAGAACATCCCCCTTGATCCCCCTTCAAAGGGGGAATTGGCGCGCCCGCATCGCGGACGCGAAAGGGTCAGCCAAGATAGCTTGGCGTGTGGGACGCCTGTCGTTGCCGCCGGACAACTCAAGACTGCTCAACTCCCCCTCTGAAGGGGGATCAAGGGGGATGT
Organism: Candidatus Hydrogenedentota bacterium; assembly: GCA_023384315.1. Lineage (GTDB taxonomy): Bacteria > Hydrogenedentota > Hydrogenedentia > Hydrogenedentales > SLHB01 > JAHDWY01. Next base: position 5,003 of record JAHDWY010000003.1, read on the forward strand.
TCTTCAGCGTTTGCCTCTAGATTATGTCTTTCCGATAGCGACTAACGCAGTGATTTCCGTGCGTCGCCGGCCACTCGCGTCGGGATGCCGAGATGCATGCACGTGCTGACCAGTTCCTGCAGGATATCGCCGTAGCCGATGGTGATGTGGTTCGACATGTGCGAGGCCATGCACTGGTCACGGTCGTAGCCCGGGATGTGCACGTTTGCAATCGGCCACACCTTCGTCGTGCGGTTAAGACGATCCTGCACTTCTGAATCCGGCATGTCGAGCACTTCGCCCGTGCCGCAGTCCATGCCCAACTGGCCGAACTGCTCGTAGCACCGCGCCCACGTGATCACGCCTGGCTTCGACACGCCCGAACACGTGCCGCCGCCTTTCGGGAAGTACATGGGCGGTTGGCGATAAACCTTCGTTTTGTCCCAACCGCCAAAGTGCGCGGGCGGCGCGCCGCCGGAGATGAGGAACACCCACGCAAACTTGCCCTGCCACTCGCGGCCCCACCGGACATCGTGGAGCGTCGTTTCGGGCGCCATTTTCTTGCGCTGGTAAATCTCGTTCATGAGCATCTGTGGAACACCGGAGCCCAGATCGCCTTCGTTGAAGTGGGGGAGCGGTTTGCCCTTGTGGACAACCTTCTTCGTTTCCAGGCTCACGATGTCCGGCCGGTCGGCGTTATTCAGCATGCCTTCGACGAGGTCGGATGCGGGCACCTGCCGCACGAGTCCAAGCTGGTAGGGAATGCCGATAGCCGAAAGGCCGTAGCGCTCGTACATCCGTCCCGCGGCCATGTACATCTTCATCTGACTCAGTACCTGCCCGTGAACGAGGTGCTCGAAGGTATCATACCCCCAATCGAACCACGTCTTCTTCTTGACGAGCCAGTTCAGCATCTTCTGGGCTTCCTCGTCGCTGACGAGGTCCATCTCGGCGAGAAGGTCGGACTGGTTCAAGTATTCGATCGGCATCCCGACCGCGCCCACCTTGCCCGGATCGAGCACGGCGTTCAGCATGCCCATGCACCCCGGATCGAACTGTCCCATGATCCGGCGGTTCTTGAGTATGTCCTTCGAGAACATTTCGCCAAACTTGTGCGCCGCGGACGACAACGTGAGTTTATTGGCGTCGGTCACATGCGACATGCTGTGGTTGATGACGCCTGTCTTGACCCAGGTCTGGAGCTGCTTCATGAAGCCCTCGTCCTTGACGAAGGTCTCGCTCCAGATCCGCGAATGCTTCACGCCGAGGCGCGCAAGGGTGCCCGCGTGGTTTAACAGCGCGACGAGTCCCGGCCACGTGCCATCAAAATTGGCCAGCAGCAGGATCGGCCCTCGGTGAGTTTGAAGCGCGCCCGACACGTGCGTGGAATATGCCCAACAACTCAACACAATAACCACGGGCGCATCGGGCTCAATGGTCGAGAACACGTCCGTGCCGGCGCACTGGCGGTTCAGGAATCCGTGCTTCTTCTTGGAATCGAACTTCGGCAGGACTTCGGTCTTCACCCCCAGCTTCGTGAACGCCGCCTTTACCGACTTCAACGTCGCTTCCTGCATCGGCCAACAGACCACATTCGCCGAATCGCGAAAGTCGCCGTTTGAAATGAGATATACCTTCTTCTCTTTCGCCATGGTCCCCATCCCTCTTGGTTTTTCCCCCTGGCCCGCGCGTACGTAAGGTATGAGTTCAGACTCCGCGCCAGACGGGTCGTATCATTTTGGAATCTGCGGAGGAAAATATCAAGCATCGCGCCAGATGGCCTCTGGCGACTTAACGTTGTCTCAAGCCCCGACTTCTGCCAGAATACCCGCCATGCGATACGCACGCGTTCTTGAGATTATCCTGGGTGCCGTCTTCGTCCTGTCGGCCGCCTCGAAAGCACTCGCTCCCTACGACTTTGCGGAGCAAGTCTCCTACTACGGCGTCGTCACCGAGCCCAGCCTGGTCCAGCCCCTGGCCTACTTCATGATTCTTCTCGAGTCGGTCTTCGGCGTATGCCTGCTCGGTGGATTTCGATTCCGGGGGGCGACGTTCTGGGCGACGGTTGCTCTATTGGCCGGATTTTCCGGTCTGATTCTTTACGCTTGGGCCTACCGGGGTCTTGAGGACTGCGGCTGCTTCGGCAAGGTTATCCAGATGGGGCCCAAGGCTTCCCTCGCGAAGAACGTAGTTCTCGCCGCGTTGGCCATTGGCGCCTGGTACGGATTCCGGAAGGGCGAGCCGTCGGAGTCGGCGGGAACGAAGGCAACCGGACGGTTCGGTTACCTGCTCGCAACGGTCGGCATTGCAATCGTCATCGTGGCCGCGGCATTGTCCGAACCCCCGCCGGAAGTGATGAAATCAGACACCCCCTTCGGAAAATTCGTCTTCACCAGT
>JAHDWY010000003.1:7388-23187 GCA_023384315.1 Candidatus Hydrogenedentota bacterium
GAGATTGACCTCGGCTCCGGCGACTACTTCGTTGCCATGCTGAGCGCCACCTGCGAACATTGCCAGGCGGTCAGCCCCACGCTAAACGAACTCATGTTCATGCCTGGCGTGCCCACGACGGTGAGTTTGCTGCTGGCGGAGAGTCCGGACGAGTTGAATGAATTCAACGCCATCGCTCAACCTATGTTCATCATCCATCCGATCCCCGGATTGGAGTGGGTCCATCTCACCGGAAAAGAACCGCCGCGCTTCTACGTCGTTCGAGACGGCCAACCGGTGCGCTACCTGGACGCCCTCGAGCCCACGCTTGAGGAACTGCATGACTTCGTCACGCAAGATTCCGGCACGACCGAAGCGGCCAACGACGCCGGCTAATGTCCTGAACCTTAAGTCCCATCTTCAAGTTTTCGAGAAAGGCATCTGCTCAAAGTCCCCCTTTGAAGGGGGATTTAGGAGGATGTTGCCTCAAAACATTCAAAATATACCGAGCGAACTTCTACTCGGTACACTAAGACCAGCGCGTCAGTGGATGGCTCCGTTCCTTGAGCGGCAATTCGACCGTCTTGCCCGCGGTGTACGCCTCGAACACGCCCTGCGTCATTTCCAGAGTATTTCGTCCATCCTGCAAGCTTACTGCCGGGAGACGATTCTCCTCGATGGACGCGATCAAGTCGTGGATGATCGGTGCGTACCGCTCCAGATGCTCGTTCTCCATGACCTGTTCCGGCGCGCCCGGCAGCGGTTCCCACTGCGCGCCGTTCGCGCCCGTCCACGACGGATCCCGGAGCAGCAACACTTCTGGAATCACGTCCATCCGCACCGAAATCACGCCTTCCGCGCCGCAGATATCCAGACCCCAGCGAGTCCCGCTAACGTCGCGGCTTTTCATTGACGCAAAGTACCCGGGAATCCCCTTCGCAAACCCATACGTCGCCTGGAGCCGGTTGCCTACGATGGGCCCCAGCGGTTCCGTCGCTTCCATCACATCCGCCGGCGTCGCGGGATTGCCGTTCCAGGTGATATCCGCGCTGCACCACGTCGGCATGCCGAGCAGCCAGATCATGATGTCGAAGACGTGGCACCCCAACACAATGAGATCTTCGCCGCCCGCCCGGTTGTCTTCCTTGCCCCGGCCTCGGATCTCGAGCGGACTGCCGATGACTTTGTCCTCATAGATCGCCTTCTTCAGGTGCTGGACAATCTCGGTCACCCGGAAATTGTAGGCGATACTCCACTTCAAGTTCTTGGCCTCGATGGCGCGAATCATCTCATCCGCTTCGGCAAGGTCCACGCAAAGCGGCTTTTCCATGAACCCATGCGCGCCAATTTCCGCGCACGCCAGGAGATAATCCTTATGATTGATCGTCCACCGCGGCGCGATGGCCACTAAATCCGGCTGCTCCTTCTCCAGCATTTCCCGCCAGTCCGCGTAGAGGTTTTGCGCATTCGCTTCCTGGCCGTGTTTCGTGCGCCCTGCTTCGTCGGGGTCGGCCAGACCTACCACGTCCACATCATCGCGGACGCCCCACACGCGATGGACGTCATGCCCGTAGCTTCCATGCTCCGTATCGCCGATGATGCATGCACGATACCGCTTGCCTCCCTCAGCCGCCAGGGCCGAACCGGCGGCGCCCGCCAGAATTGGCGCGGCAGCCAAAGAGGTTAGAAACGAACGTCTATCCAAATTTGCCATGGGATTTCTCCTTCGCGGCTGTGTGAAGCGGGTTGTTCGAAATTTGTCCGGCCAGAATACATCACCGCCAGTAGGGGTGTCCACGTATTCACGTCGAATACATGGACAACTTACCCGAAATCGATACCGGTTGACGCCTTCCGCCATGTCCCGCGTATAATGATCGGCAAAGGCTGACTTAGTTCCCGAAATCCCACACCGGCGAAAGGATACGACTACGATGAAGCGGCTGCTGTTCGCAATGGTCACGTGTGCTTTGGTGGTTCACGCGCAGGACGCGCCCGACAACGCCTTGACCGCGGACGAGAAAGAGGCGGGATGGGTTCTTCTCTTCAATGGCAAAGACCTGACAGGCTGGATGGCGGAAGACGAAACCCCCAGTACCGCGAAAGTGGAAGACGGAGCCATAAATCCCAGCACCGCGTCCAGCCCCCTCGTCGTATACAAGGAGTACTACGGCGACTACATCCTGTCGCTCGATTTCAAGATCGGCGCCGGTTGCGACGCGGGCGTACTCGTGCGTCTGTTTCCGCTCACCTCTGTTCGGGACAATCCGGTTTCCTGGAACGGTCTCGAAGTCGCTATTGCTGACTCGACCGGAACGGACTACACCGACACGGGCGCCATCCACGATCTCGTGGCGCCCACAGCTAACGCGATGAAGCCGGTCGGTGAGTGGAATCGGATGGTTGTTACCTGCAACCGCAACCTGATTACCGTCGAACTCAACGGGCAGACGGTATCGAATATGAACCTCGACGACTTCAAAGAGCCCAACCGCCGTCCCGACGGTTCCGAACACGGGTACGACAAGTCCTGGTATACCCACAGCCGACAGGGCTACATCGCGCTGCAAAACGGCGGCAGCCCGTGCTGGTTCAAGAACATCAAACTCATGCCGTTGAACGCCGATGCCCGCGGGCGCCGCGAATCGGATCGCATTATCAAGTAACCTCATGGACGTTCAACGGCCACGCATCGTCATTCAATACTGTACGCAATGCCGCTGGCTGCTGAGAGCGGCGTGGATGGCCCAGGAACTGCTCACCACATTCGAACGCGAAATCGGCGAAGTCGCCCTCGTTCCCGGATCGGGAGGCGTCTTTGAGATAACCGCCGATGACCGGCTAATCTGGTCCAGGAAGGCGGAAGGTGGCTTCCCGGACATCAAGGAACTCAAACAACGGGTGCGTGACTGTGTCGCACCGGACAAGGATCTCGGGCACAGCGACCGGCACCCCAACACAGGCCCCTGATGAGACTGCCTTTTCGCCGTACGGCATGCATTTCCACCCATCTCGAAACGCCGCAAGCCGCCCCCGTAGCGCCTTGGCGGAAGGCCGCTGCCTGGTCCGTTCACCTGCTTACCGCCGTTGGCGCTGTTGCCGGATTCTTCGCGCTCATCGCGATTGCTGACGCACGCTGGATGGACGCCTTCGCGTGGATGGGATTGACCGTGCTCATCGACGGCGTCGATGGCCTCTTCGCGCGCATGGTAGGGGTGCGCCGGATACTCCCCGGTATCGACGGCGCGCTCCTCGACAATATCGTCGACTACTTCACCTACGTTGTCATCCCCGCATTCTTCGTATACGAAGCGGATTTCGTCCCCGATTCCTGGCGCGTGCCCGTTGCCGCGGCCATGATCCTGAGTTCCGCCTATCAGTTTTGCCAAGTGGATGCCAAGACCGCCGACCACTTTTTCACCGGGTGGCCCTCCTATTGGAACGTCGCCGTCTTCTATCTCTTCGTATTCGACGCGAATCCGCTGCTGAATCTGGTGCTACTGCTCACGTGCGCGATTCTCGTATTCGTCCCCGTCCGGTACCTGTACCCATCGCGCGCGGAACGTTTCAGGGTCACCTGCGTCTTGCTCACTCTTGTATGGGCTGTTACATTGGTCGTCATGTGGTTTCAGTATCCGGTAGTGCACATCTCCGTGACGGCTCTGTCCATCGCATACGTTGTCTTCTACTACGCAGTCAGCCTGTTTGCGACCCTTCGGCAGGCGTAGAGCGAGAGCGCAACCCTCGCTTGGAAAGGAGCTATTCCATGAAATGGTGTATCGTCGTTGCTTATTCGGACGACAATGTCGACAAAGCAACCATCAGCCTCACACTTGCCAACGCCGCTTTGACCGAGGATGATTCCGTATCGGTCATCTTGATGAGCGAAGGCGTTCGACTCGCCGTTTCGGGTCATGCGGACACCCTGAACAACGGCGAACCCTTTAAGCCCGTTGCGGAACTGATATCCGGCGTCGCCGGAAACGGCGGGGAACTCTGCGTCTGCATGCCCTGTCTGAAGAATCGTGGTGTCTCGGAAGAGGATATCGATCCGCGCTTTACGCGAATCGCCGGCACCGACGTGCTGCGAATCCTGAGGGAAAGCGAGCGCGTCCTCCAGCTCTAGGTCCGGAACGGCTCCTCTTGCGCAACTCAGGGACCATTGCCATTTTCCTTCTCCGTGCCTGGCAAGTCACGCGGTGATCGAGCAGGAAAATGGTGAGTGTCCCCTTTTTCCCCTGTCCCATTCTTCCCTCAGAGAACGCGAGCGCGTCAGAGCTGCGTGCTACTGGAAGGGTTCATCGTCGTCGACCGGCTTCGCAATCCCGATCTGAATCAAGTACTCCAATCCCGCCTCCGTATTCAGAATGCCGTCGATGGAGTCGTTGATCGCCGTCTCCCACTTGGCCACGCTGCTGTCCGGTTTCAACACGGCCACCGCATCCTCGATCGCGTGCCGCACCGCGTTGGAAATCTCTTCGTGCGCCGTGTACTCCGCGTACCCGTTCAGCTCGTGCTTCATGCCCCACGTGAACGCAGGCGGCGCAGTTCCCGTCCAAAGCACCCCTTCATCCTTCGCCCAGGGTTTCCAGTACCGCGCCCCGAAGTCCACCAATTCCGTCCCGCCTTCGCGCGCACACTCGATCCAGACGTAATACCCGTGGATGTCGATATTCTCGATGTGGGCCTGTATGCCGAACGGTGTCCCCGCACAACGAACCTCGATCGAACCAGCCACCGGCACGTAACTATCGCCCGTCAAATGCTTCAGCAAGAAGCATCCGATCGTATTGATCGGTCCGATGTGCGTGATGGACGGCTGCATGAACTTCAGCATCGCATTGTGCAGCGAATCGGCAATGATCTCACGGATCTCCGGTGTGAGCGGATACTTCGGCATCAACGGCAACTCCTCTCGTCTCCCACCTCGCTACGGTAACGTGAACTCGTTCGATGATGCAACGTACCCGATCGGAGGTGGAACTCGGCAAGTATGCCTCGTATACTAATGTGCGCTACGATTCCAACGCGATGGCGCAACCGGGGGAAAGAACGATGTCACACGATGCCAGCCGGATAGGCCGGCGCGATTTCTTTCGGCGTACCGGACGCGGCGCTGCTCTCGCGGGAGTCGGAGCGGCTGCCGCACAGATCGCCTCGGCACGCCGCGAGGTAACGCATGCCGATACGCACGCACCCGCCACCGGCCTGCTTCTGAACGAAAACGAGACCATCGGCATCGGCATGATCGGTGTCGGCGGTATGGGCAGCGGGCATCTCGGCGACCTGCTGGAACGCGAAGCCAAGGGCGAGAACATCCAGGTGCGCGCCGTGTGCGACTGTTATACCCGCCGCAACAAGAACGCACAACAGCGCGTGCGCGACCGTAGCGGCCGCGCCATCGACGCCTACTACGACTACCGGAAGTTGCTCGAACGGGACGATATCCATGCCGTCGTCATCGCCACGCCCGACCACTGGCACGCGCTCACCAGTATTCACGCCATGGAAGCAGGCAAAGACGTCTATTGCCAAAAGCCCGTCACGCTCACCATCGAAGAGTCGCTGGACGTTCGCGACAAAGCCTACGAGACCGGCCGCATTTTTCAATGCGGGGCCCAACGCTGTTCCGACGACTTCTGGTGGCAGGCCCGTAAGTTCATCGAGTCCGGCGGCATCGGGAAGGTCGTGTGGGCACAAGGCGACTACAGCCGCAACTCCACGGGAGGACCCAACGATCGCGGTGGCGAATGGAACTACCACATCGATGCCGACGCGACGGACGACCCAGGCGCGGGCGATGCCTATATCGATTGGCAACAATGGCTCGGTCCCGCGCCGAAGCGGGATTTCTCTCGCGCCCGGTTCTTTCAGTTCCGGAAGTATTGGGACTACTCCGGCGGCATCGCCACTGATCTCATGTATCACTTCATCGCTCCGCTGACCATCGCCTTGAGTGCCAGCGCGCCCGAACGGGTAAGCGCGGGAGGAGGAATCTTCGTGCAACACGATGACCGCGAAGTCCCCGACACTTTCATGGTCACTCTCGACTACCCCGAGGACTTTACCGTCGTGCTCACGTCTTCTATGGCGAACCGGCAGAGCAACCCGGTTATGATTCGCGGGCATCGGGCGACGATCCAGCCTCACGACGACGGCATGCAGGTAAGTGCCGAGGACGAATTCAAGGAGTGGTTCAAGGAACGTTATGGGGAAACTGAGATCATCGTACCCCTCGAGCCCCGCGAAGACCATATGACCAACTGGTTGAACGCGATTCGGACGCGCGGGCCTGTGCACTGCGATCCCGAGACTGCGTATCGCGCCATGGCCGCCGTCAAAATGGGTTGCGATTCATGGCAGCAGGATAAAATGGTATTCTGGGACAACGCGAAGGAACGGTACGTGCGCGATCACCCGCGTCCCGATCGCTCGTCGCGCTGGCCTCAAGAGCCGGAGCCGGTCGAGTGATCTGGTCCTTTCCGGAATCTGACCGCCTGCGGTGCAAAAGGAGAGAAAAATGAAGGCGCGTTTTTCCATTCTCATCGTATTGGCCCTCGTCGCGGCCGCTTGTGGAGGGCCGGAACCCGCGTCCGAATCGCCCGGCGCCGCTCCCTCGTCAGACACCGCCGCCTCGCAGGCCGCCACGGTATCGGAACCGGAAGGCACCGTCCGCGTTGCATTCGTGACCAACAACACATCCGATTTCTGGACCATCGCCGAGGCGGGAACGAAGAAAGCGGCCTCGGAGCTGGGCTGCGAAGTCCTGTTCCGGAAACCGTCCATGGGGACCGCGCAAGAGCAACAGCAGATCATCGAAGACCTGATCGTGTCTGGTGTCTCGGGCATCGCGATCAGCCCCAACGATCCCCAAAACTGGACGGAGACGCTGAATCGATTCGCCGAACAGGTGAATCTTATTACCCAGGATTCCGACGCCCCTGAAAGCAACCGGGTCTGCTACATCGGCACCAACAACTACGACGCTGGCGTGGCCGCGGGCGAACTGATCAAGAAGACGCTGCCCGAAGGCGGCGAGGTCATGATGTACGTCGGCCGGCTCGATGCCCAGAACGCCCAGGATCGTCAGCGAGGTATTCAAGATACGCTCCAGGGGACGAACATCACGATCGTCGATACGATGACCGACGAAACGGATCGCGCCAAAGCCATGGCCAACGTCCAGGATACGCTCGTCACCCATCCCGAGGTGGACTGCCTGGTCGGCCTGTGGAGCTACAACGGTCCGGCCATCCTCAACGGCGTCCGCGACTCCGGCAAGCTCGGCGAAGTCAAGATTGTGTGCTTCGACGAAGAAGAGGAGACCCTTCTGGGCGTCGCCGAAGGCCACATCGAAGGCACCATCGTTCAGCAACCGTTTGAATTCGGGTACCAATCCGTCCGCATGCTCGTGCAACTCGCGCGAGGCGACCGATCCGCCGTGCCAGAAAGTGGAACGCTCTACGTGCCCGTCAAAACCATCACCCAGGAAACCGTCGACGATTTCCGGGCAACATTAAGCCAGCAGATCGGCCGCTAGTGAGGAAGGTATTCGGATTACTCGGGCTCTTGACTGCCCTAGTCGTGCTCACTTCGCTTTGGGAGTGGCAGACCGGCGACGGCCGCATCAGTTTCCTCACCACCGCCAACCTGCGCAACCTCATGACCTGGGTGGGCTTGTTCGGCGTGCTGAGCCTCGGCCAAGCCATCGTGATCATCATCGGCGGAATCGATCTTTCCGTCGGCAGCGTCGCCGCGCTCATCGGTATCAGCGCCGCCATCATGATGAACCGAGGCGAAGGGATGCACCCGGCAATCGTCATTCCAATCTGTCTTCTGTTGGGCGCGGTCATCGGACTTTGGCACGGTTTCCTCGTCGCCAAGGTGCGCCTCCAACCCTTCGTCGTAACCCTCTGCGGATTGTTCTTTTTTCGCGGTATTGCGCGGCTCATCACCGGTGACCAAAGCCAGGGATTCGGGACGTCGTACAGCGGGCTTCGCTGGTTCGGCAATGGCTTCGTCTTCGACGTTATCCCCGCACCCTTTCTCGTGCTGACCGTCCTGGCGATTGTGATTGGAGCCTATCTGCATTTCTCGCCCCACGGCCGGCACCTCTTCGCCATCGGAGCCAACGAAGACGGCGCGCGCTTCAGCGGCATACGGACGGACCGGTTAAAGATCGCCGCATATGTGCTCTGCAGCCTCCTGACCGCGGTCGGCGGCCTCCTCCTGGCCTTCAAGATTAACTCACTAGGCCCCAGCGATTTCGGAAGTTTCTACGAACTCTACGCCATCGCTGGCGCCGTACTCGGTGGGTGCAGCCTGCGCGGCGGTTCCGGCAACGTCCTCGGCGTGCTCATCGGCGCCTCGTTGATCGTCCTGCTAAAAAACCTGGTAAATATTCTGGAGATTCCCAGCCAGTTGGAGTACGTTGTCATCGGCGGCGCGATTCTTATCGGTGTCAGCGTGGACGAACTATTCTCACGACGTCGCGCCGCGCGGGCCTGACCATTCGGGGACTACTGACGGACGCAACTATGCTTTACGAATACTCCGGTTACCTCAAGACGATCCTCTACGCTCCCGACGCAAACGACCGCGACCATCTCGAGTACATCGAGTTCGGCCCGGATCAAATCGTGCATTGGCAAACCCGCGATCTGGAATCCGACCGCGAGTGGAAAAAGACGCCCGTGCATCGCGCGCGCACCGACGAAGGCGTCCGCCTTGTCGGCCGCTTTGAAGACGTGCGAAAGATGGACACCATCGCCGCCGACGATCCCAGTTTCTGGGTCCCCCTGGGGACCATCGGATGGACCGACCCCCGGTTGCCGGTCGATGTGAACCGCTACCCCATTGTCGAAATCACCTACCGGTGCACCAGCGACAACGCCATGCCAGTTTTCGTGTGGACGTATCCTGGCGGAACGCATATCGAGGCCCTCGCGCCCACGCGACAGTGGACTACCCTCGCCCATCTCGTACCCCACGGCGGCGTCCCCTCCGCCATCGACGCCATCATCTTCCGCTTGTACTCCACTACCCGCACGACGGAGTCCTGCGAAATTGCCGCGGTGCGCTTTCGCGCGATGAGTTCCACCGAGCTGGAGGCGTGCCAGCGCGAGCAAGCCCGGATGGCCAAGATCGGCCCGCCCAAGCACTACGCTATCCTGGATTCCTTTCTTCCCTTGGGTGTCAGCATGAGTGCCGACGCCGCCCGCCGAAACGCCGAGCTGCTCGGCGTCCCGCTCGGTGACTACTGGGACTTGGTCCTGGAGGACATCGTAACGCATCATCACAATAGCATTGCGCTTGAAAACGCCGAGCGACTCACCGTGGCGGAGTGGGAAGAACTTCTCGAACATTGCGACGCCTTCGGGATCAAGGTTGCCGCCTCGCACAAGTTCAATCTCAGCGACGACCAGCAGGAGATCCGCGAGACCATCGATTCGCGAATCCGGCCCTATGCCGAATCCCCCAGCATCCTCGCATGGAGCATCAAAGAAGAACCGCCCGAACGCGACTTTCAGGACCTGATGAAAGTGAAAGCCTGGGTGGAAGAAGCCGATCCGAATCATCCTGTCACCGTGGTGACCCGCTACGCTAGCGGATTCCCCTTGTACGCGCCCCATTTCGCGGCCGCGGGCGTCAACCACTTTTGTTCTCATGCCCCTTGGGAGGTGGGGGACATGGTGCGCACCCACGTCTCCCTCGTGCGCGGCCAGCAATTCTGGATGCTCGGCCCGGCCTTCATCTATGCGACCGGCACGCCGGAGTGGAGCACCTGCCCCGAGATGCGCCTGATGGTCAACCTCGCCTTCGCCAACGGCGCCAAGGGCTGGTTCAGCTATTCCTACCATAACGACCCCATATGGGTCACGGGGAGCTGCCAGCGCACGCTCACCGGGCCATTCCTCATGTTCAGCGATCTCTGGCTCGAATTGGACCGCCGCATGGAGTCCTACTCCGCCCTCGCGCCGCTCCTGCTCGCCTCGCGGCCCGCCAAGCTCCCCCCGGACTTGTTCGCGGCCCAAGCCACCTCCGACGATCTCACGATCCTGCCCGAAGGTGTGCCCCCTACGTCCTCGTTTCGTCTGCGCGGTCCCGACTTCAACCTCTTTCTTGTCGTCAGCAACGACGTGCGGGGCATGTCGAGCCTGAATATCCAGGTTGCTCCGGAGACCCTGAGCGGCAACCACATTTACGACCTGAGCGATTTCCTCCGCAAGCGGGTGTGGGCTCCCATGGATCTCCGGCGCCACCTCGAAATGTTCCCCGGCCAGGCGCAGATCGTCATCGTGGCCAAGCCCGACGTCTGCGAACGCTGGCGCGACGTCATTGCGGAACGGCTCATCGAGGATGACAAGCGCCAGCTTGCCTTCAACCTCAAACTCGCACGCACGTACGGGCTCGATATCGCCAACATCGAAAGCATGCTCCACAGCGCCGGCTCTGGACCGATGATGGGAAATCTGGCAGTTATGGATCGGGTTCGCGACGAACTGGTCAATCTCATGTACAGCGCCCCCGCTATCCGCGACACCCGTAGCAGCATCATCGAGGCCTGCGCGGCAATCTGCGCCTGCGACGGCGTCCTCTGCCGCCTAATCGCACGTGGAAAGGTCGATATGGCTAAAGAATGGGGCCAACGCGTCCTTCCCCTCGCCCGCGAAATCACCCACCTCCGCCTCGAACTCCGGCGCGGCAAGGGGTCCGAAATCCTGGACTACTGCAAAGACGTCGCCCATCGGACCCTCGCCCTCCTCCTGGAGCTACGCGCCCTGAATTGATGCGACGAAAGTCCGCTTCCTGCGCCAGAGTCTTAGACATTTCTACGGCTTCCCGTTTGTTTCGCGTAATGAATTGTAAGTGCCCATCTCCAAACGCCCATTGCATCCATGAATCGGCCACAAAAGAATGCACAAGAGGCTTTCCAAAAACCGGCGGGTATCGTCCTTCTGAGCGAAGCGAAGAATCTCTTCGGACCGAAAGCCCAAGCAAATTGAGCTTCTTCGCTTCGCTGCTAAGAACATGGTCCGCAAGCCATTTTTATCAATGGCACTGGTATCTCGGTATCGAGTGGGAAGCGAAAAGCGATTTCGATCCCGATCCCGATAGCGATATCGACGACAGGCGCTGGCGCTCGCGAATGTTCGCGCGCGTTTCGACCCGCCGCAGGCGCGGTCCGTCGCTCAGAATGACGGATCACACGCGTGGGTAGTTCTGGGGTAGGTTTTAGTAACTAGTTCTCCTTTTTTGAGTTCTGTGCGTTCTTTTGTGGCCAATTCAATTGTTAATTCTGAAATCTCAGATTTGAAATCGATACCCGTTTACCAATCACGAACGCCATCGCGCCCGGCACGGTCTCGGTGCCGGAACCGGCAGCCCCGGCCCTCCGTTCCAGACATAGGCCCCCGCCCACACGCTTCGCGCACGCCTCTTCGCGCGCGCATTGACTTCCCAAATCGCGGGTTGCTATACTTCCGCAATTGTCTTGCGCGAGAGAAGTTAGCGCCGTTGCGACCATTCATGCCGCGCAAGGGCAAGGGTTCGCATCGGTGTACAGGGCCATTTTTGCCCGGTTTCCGGGCGCTCCCATTCCGGCAAGACGCATGCTTGGGGCGTCGCCAAGTGGTAAGGCATCGGCCTTTGGCGCCGACATGCGTAGGTTCGAATCCTACCGCCCCAGCCACTTTTTCTACAAGGACTGAACTTCGGTGGCCTATAGCAAGAGTATCAAGATTCTGTCCGGAAGCTGTTCCGAAGCCCTGACCGACGGGATCTGTTCGCAATTGGAGCTGACCCGAGCGCGGGCGACCGTCGGCAAGTTCAGCGATGGCGAAGTCAAGATCCAGATCGGCGAGAACATTCGCGGTAGCGACGTGTTCATCGTGAACAGCACGAGTCCGCCGGTCAACGATCATTTGATGGAGCTTTTGATATTGATCGACGCGGCGCGGCGCGCTTCGGCCGATCGCGTGACGGCCGTCTTGCCGTACTTCGGCTATGCCCGGCAGGACCGGAAGGACCGGCCCCGAGTGCCGATCACGGCCAAGCTGGTATCGAACCTGCTCGTCGCCGCCGGCGCGGATCGCGTGCTGACGGTGGACTTGCATTGCGGGCAGATACAGGGTTTTTTCGATATTCCGGTCGACCATTTGAGCGCGGATGTGGTTTTCATAAACCACTTTATGGAGCGTGGCATCGACAATATCGTCGTCGTCTCGCCGGATACCGGCAGCGTGGCCCGCATCCGCGAGTTTGCGCGCCGGCTGGATGCGCCCCTGGCCATCGTCGACAAGCGACGGCCCAAGGAAAACGAAGCGGAAGTCATGAACGTTATCGGAGATGTCGCGGGAAAGCACGCCCTGATCTTCGATGACATGATCGATACGGGAGGCACCCTCGTAAAGGCGGCCAAGGCCATCAAGGATCGCGGCGCCCTCGACGTAATTGCCTGCTCGACCCACTCCGTCTTCAGCGGCGAAGCCATAGCCCGGATTCGGGATTCCGTGCTGGACGAAGTGCTGGTGAGCGACTCGATCCCGCTCAAGGCCGAAGCCGCCGGTGTGGATAAGATCAAGGTGTTGACAATCGCGCCCTTAATCGGCGAGGCCATACGGCGCATTCATCAGGAAGAGTCGTTGAGTATCCTGTTTCGATAGACGTATTGCGATGTGTGCCGCGCCTTGAAATCGCGCGCGCGGAAATCACGGGCTATGGCCCTCAGTTCTCGAGGAGGCAGACGAATCATGGAATTGCAGACCTTAAAAGCGGCCACGCGCGATCAGCGCGGTAAAGGCGCCGCAGGGCGTGAGCGCAAAGCCGGCCGTGTTCCGGGCGTTCTCTATGGCGGCGGGGCCGACGCCGTATCGCTGAAGCTGAACGCTCGGGAATTCGAGCGCCTGGTTCACTCCGGCGGCGAACATGCCATCGTGCAGCTCGATATCGAGGATCAGCCGAATCTGAGCAGCCCGGCCATGCTGAAATCCGTCCACCATCATCCCGTTCGCGGCGGTATCATGCACGCCGACTTCCAGCGTATTCGACTGGACGAGCGCATCATCACCATCGTTCCCCTTGAACTCGTTGGCCACTGCAAAGGCGTGGTCGATGGCGGCGTAATCGACTTCCAGTTGCGCGAAGTCGAGGTGGAGTGTCTCGCCCTCGAGGTGCCCGAGAAAATTGAAGTCGATACCACGGAACTCGGCATCGGCGACAGCATTCACGTCGAACAGCTTCCGGCGCCCACGAACGTGACCATTGTCACCGACCCGTCGCGCAGCGTCGTGGCAGTCCACGCACCGCGCGTCGTCAAGAGCGCCGAAGAAGAAGCTGCTGAAGCCGAAGCCGCTGCCGAAGCCGCGGCTGCCGAGGCCGCTCAACAGGGCGGCGAATAGCCGTCCAACCGTAGGACGAAGCCCGCGTGAAGCTTATCGTGGGGCTGGGCAACCCCGGACCCCGCTACCGCAACACCCGGCACAATGTCGGCTTTCAGGTTTTGGACCTGCTGGCCGAGCGCTGGGGCGTTGCCTTTGATCGGGAGAAGTATCAAGGGCTCGTCGCGTCTGCAAGGCACGGTGGCGAGAATCTGATCTTGTTGAAGCCGTTGACTTACATGAACCGCAGCGGATTGTCCGTCGCCGAAGTGACGCGCAACAAGGTACCGGACCTCGCGGATATGCTGGTCGTCGTGGACGACATCAACCTCCCGTTCGGCCGGTTGCGCATGCGGGAGCGAGGAAGCGCGGGCGGGCACAACGGGCTCAAGTCCATAATCGAACACGTCGGTGCGCAGGATTTCCCCCGACTGCGCATAGGGGTCGGTGAGAATAAGGCGGGCCAAGCCTTGACCGACCACGTGTTGGGCACGTTCAAACCGGAGGAACGGGCCGAACTCGATTCGGTCATCGCCCGGGCCGCCGAAGGGGTGATTGCGTACGTGGAGGAGGGTGTCAACTCCGCCATGAACGCGATTAATAGAAAGTCCGATCTGGAACGATAGAATGCCGGCGCAACACTCCAGGTTCCGCAGGCCTCTTGCCGTGTTCCAAGGATGCGGGCGAGGTTGGAGAAAACATGAAGCACACGATTAGCGTCCTCGTCGAAAACCATTTTGGCGTGCTCGCACGCGTCTCGGGCATGTTTAGCGCCCGGGGCTACAACATCGACAGCCTGTGCGTGGGTGAGACCGAAGATCCCACCGCGTCGCGGATGACCGTAGTGGTCCGGGGCGACGATCGCGTGCTCGAGCAGATCGTGAAGCAGTTGAACAAGCTCGTGGAAGTGATCGAAGTGCGCGATCTCACGCGTGAAAGCTACGTGGAGCGCGAACTTGTCATGGTCAAGATCGCGGCCGACAGTTCCCGCCGCAGCGAGATCACGGACATCGCGAACATCTTCCGAGCCAAAGTTGTGGATATCAGCGCCGGCGCCATGACCGTCGAGGTCACCGGCAGCGAAGGTAAAGTCAAAGCGTTTATCGACATGATGCGGCCCTTCGGGATCCGGGAACTGGTCCGGACCGGGCGTATCGCGATTGCGCGATCGGTCAAGGATAAGGAAAACCAAGAGGAAACCTGAGATGGCAAAAATCTACTACGAGAAGGATGCGGACTTGTCGGTCCTTAATGGCCGGACGGTCGCCGTCATCGGATTCGGCAGCCAGGGTCACGCCCATGCAATGAATCTGCGGGACAGCGGCGTGCAGGTGGTTGTCGGCCATCGCGGCGGATCGAACAGCAAGACGTATCAGGCAGCAACGGAGGCAGGGTTCGAAGTGCTGCCCGTGGCGGAAGCGGCCGCGCGCGCCGACATCGTCATGGTTCTCGTACCGGATACCATTCAGAAGGACCTCTTCGAGAACGAGATTAAGCCGAATCTGCAGCCCGGCAATTCGCTCATGTTCGCCCACGGGTTCAACATCCATTTTGGGTGTGTCGTCCCTCCTAAGGATATCGACGTCTTCATGATTGCCCCCAAGGGTCCCGGTCATCTCGTGCGCGATGAATTCGAGCGCGGCGCCGGGGTGCCCTGCCTCGTCGCCATCTACCAGGATTCCACCGGCGATGCCCTCAAAAAAGCCCTGGCCTACGGCATCGCCGTCGGCGGTGCCCGCGCCGGAATCATCGAAACCACCTTCAAAGAAGAGACCGAAACGGACCTGTTTGGCGAGCAGACCGTGCTCTGCGGTGGTTCGGCGGCGCTGATCAAGGCCGGCTTTGAGGTCCTCATGGAAGCTGGGTACCAACCCGAGATCGCCTATTTCGAAGTCATGCACGAGTTGAAGCTGATCGTCGATTTATATTATCGTGGCGGTTTGAAATTCATGAACTACTCCGTCAGCGATACCGCCGAGTACGGCGGCATGTCGGTGGGGAGCACGATCGTAACCGAGGATACCAAGAACGCCATGCGGGCGGCGCTCAAACGGATTCAGACCGGCGAATTCGCCAAGGAGTGGCTTGGGGAATACCAGTCGGGCGGGAAGAATTTCGAGAAACTGCGCAAGGCCGACGCCGACCATCCCATCGAACAGGTCGGGGCGGAACTGCGCAAAATGATGCCCTGGATCAAATGATGCCGGCCACGCCTTTGGGCGTGGCCTTTTTTAGTTGAATCTATCGGTCCGCGGATCCGCTCCTCTTGGGGCGGATCGCGCCCCGGCCGAATGGATGCTGCGAGGAGGTCCCAGCTTTTGAAAACGTTGTTGCCTTTGCAGGAACTTGATCTCAAAATCGAGAAATGCCGATTCCGTGAGGTCGAGATTCCCAAGCAAAAAGGAAAATTCGACGTCCAGAAAAAGCGGTTGGCCGCCGAA
>JAHDWY010000714.1 GCA_023384315.1 Candidatus Hydrogenedentota bacterium
ATCATCTGGGGCAGCGACGACATGGGGTTCCGGACCGGACTGCTCGTCAGCCCGGACGACCTGCGGGAATTCGTCCTGCCTGGGCACAAACTCATGGCGGACCGATCCCACGCGGCGGGACGGCCCTACCTGTTGCACTGCTGCGGCAAAGTCGACCTCATCATGGAGGACTTCATCGAGGGGATCGGCATCGATGCCAAACACTCCTTCGAGGACACCATCGAAAGCGTGGTTGACGCGAAACGGCTCTACGGCGACCGCATCGCCCTCTTGGGCGGGATCGACATCGACTTTCTTTGCCGGGCGTCGGAGACGGAGATTCGGGAGCGGGTCCGGTTCACGCTGGAACAGTGTATGCCCGGCGGCGGGTACTGCCTGGGGACCGGCAATAGCGTCGCCAACTACATCCCGCTCGACAACTACTTGATAATGCTGGACGAAGGCCGCCGATTCGCGACCTGATACCTGCACAGTGACTTGACACGGCGCCGAGAGGGTTCCGAACCGAACGTACTCGGGAATATGGGGTTATCCCCCGATGTTGCAACGTCAGAACGGGCTGGATCTGGCGTCGCTATTCCGAACCGGTCGGGGATCTCCTTTTTCGGGGGTAGCGCATCCCGCCCTGGGGTCTATTGGGTCACGAGTTCCGGGAATTCGCCGCCGCCCATACACGAGGGCAACTTTCGTGATGCGCCGAAACATGGGCGGCGTCTGCGTTGTTAACAGATAGAGTAGGTAATTCGTCGCGTCCGCGCGGCATGTTTAACGCATACGAAGAGGTGCAGTAATGAGCACGCCTGAGGTAGACGCGCAGAGCACACCGGAAACGGCGGAAGAAAAGCAGTATACCGGCACGCGTGTCGAACAGAGCAATCGTGAAATCGCCGAACTTGCCAATCAGAGTTACAAGTTCGGATGGACGACTAACATCGAGTCAGAAACGATCGCGAAGGGACTGAACGAAGATGTCGTTCGCGTCATTTCGGCGAAGAAGGAAGAGCCGGAGTGGCTCCTGGAGTGGCGGTTGAAGGCGTACCGGCACTGGCTGACCATGATCGAGCCGAACTGGGCCAACGTCACCTACCCACCCATCGATTATCAGGACCACTATTACTATTCGGCGCCGAAGCGAGACAAGAAGCCGCTGAGCAGCCTGGACGAGGTGGACAAGGAACTCCTCGAAACCTTTGAGAAACTCGGCATTCCGCTGGACGAACAGAAGCGGCTTGCCGGCGTTGCCGTCGATGCCGTGTTCGACAGCGTATCCGTGGCCACGACGCACAAAGAGATCCTCGCGAAGAAGGGGATCATTTTCTGCTCATTTTCCGAGGCGGTGAAAGACCATCCGGACCTGGTCAAGCAGTATCTCGGTTCCGTGGTTCCGGCGAACGATAACTTTTTTGCGGCGTTGAACTCGGCCGTGTTTTCAGACGGGTCCTTCTGCTTCATTCCGAAGGGCGTGCGGTGCCCGATGGACCTGTCGACGTACTTCCGCATCAACGCAGCCGGTACGGGGCAGTTCGAGCGGACGCTGATCGTCGCCGAGGAAGGCGCTTACGTGAATTACCTCGAAGGCTGCACGGCGCCGATGCGCGACGAGAACCAGTTGCACGCGGCGGTGGTGGAACTCGTTGCTCTCGACGATGCGACGATCAACTATTCGACCGTGCAGAACTGGTACGCCGGCGACAAGGAAGGCAAAGGCGGCATCTACAACTTTGTCACCAAGCGCGGGAAATGCCTGGGCCGGAACTCGCGCATTTCGTGGACGCAGGTGGAGACCGGGTCGGCGATTACGTGGAAGTATCCGAGCTGTCTGCTGATGGGCGACAACTCCGTGGGCGAATTCTACTCGGTCGCCGTGAGCAACAACCGCCAACAGGCGGATACGGGCACGAAGATGGTGCACATGGGCAAGAACACCAAGAGCACCATCATCTCGAAGACCATCTCCGCCGGCGAAGGCAACAACAGCTATCGCGGGCAGGTGCTGGTCATGCCGAAAGCGTCGGACGCGCGGAACTACACCCAGTGCGACTCGCTGCTCATCGGCGACAAGTGCGGGGCGCACACGTTCCCCTACATCGAGGTGCGGAACAACACGTCGGACGTGGAACACGAGGCGTCCACGTCGAAGATCAGCGAAGCGCAGTTGTTCTATTGCAAACAGCGCGGCATCGGCACGGAAGACGCCATTTCGATGGTGATTAACGGCTTCTGCAAGGAAGTATTCGATCATCTGCCCATGGAATTCGCCGTGGAAGCGACGAAGTTGCTGGGCGTGAGCCTGGAAGGGAGTGTTGGATAAATGCTGGAGATTACGAATCTGCACGCGAACGTGGAAGGCGTGGAGATCCTGAAGGGCGTGAGCCTGAAGATCAACGACGGCGAAGTGCATGCCATTATGGGCCCGAATGGGTCGGGCAAGAGCACGCTGGCCCAAATTCTTGCGGGCAATGAAGAGTATGAGGTTACCGAAGGCGAGGTGAGCTTCCTGGGCCAGGATCTCCTGGAGATGCCCGCGGAGGAACGTGCGCGTCTCGGGGTGTTCATGGCGTTTCAATATCCGGTCGAGATTCCCGGCATCTCGAATGCCTACTTTCTTCACGCAGGCCTCAACGAGATCCGGAAGAGCCACGGCCTGGAGGAGCTGGACACCC
>JAHDWY010000715.1 GCA_023384315.1 Candidatus Hydrogenedentota bacterium
CATGGGCATCCTGCCCATGATCCCCATCACGGGCTTCCAGCCCGTGACGCGGATTGATCGGATAAAGCTTTCTCACTCGCACTGCCATCCACACCCGAAGAAAGGAAGCGCACCGCGTCCTCGGCCTTGGCCAGCGCGGCCGTATCCAACAAGTTTCGTCCTTCGAAACCGACCGTATATACATCCGCGCCCCGCTCAATTAGCAATTGGAGCACGTCAACCCGGTTCACATCGGCAGCATGGTGCAAACCTTCATTCGGATCGCCCCCGTAGTCGAGAAGCATCTCCACAATGTCCAACGAGCTCTCGCGACAGGCAATCATCATCGGGCGGTCCGAAGGCCACGTGTCAGCGTCGTGAACATCGGCTCCGTGCTCAAGCAGTAAACGCACCATCTCCGTGTTGTTGTCCCGGACCGCGATTGGCAGAACGGAAGTTCGCCTTACTGGTCCGGAAGAAATTCCGGTGCTTACACCGTTGTTCGCGTTCGCACCCAGCAAGTTCGAACGCAACCGTTTCTCAGCCAACTCCAGGTTGCCGTCACGCACCGCATCCTCCAACGTTTTGTAGGCGGCGAGATAGTAGGTTGGCGCGGCCGTCAGCAGGAGAAGGCACGCGCTGAAAACGAGGAGATTTCGGGTGCTTCGAAAGGATCGATGACGCCCCGTCTTCCGTGCAACTACGATATTCGCGAACCAGAGAACCAGTCCAATGCCGGAAAAGAACCAGAAAACGAGAAAACAGTTTGTCCCTTTGAGTAGAGCGCTGTACCAAAAATAGAACCATGAATCGAAGGCGCTCCAACCAGAGAGACTCATATCGAACAAGTCGTACGCGTAGATGGCACCGGGGAAGAAGAGGACGATCGCTGCAAGTGCGAGGGACCACCGCCGGTTGTACCATTGGAGGGCCCATAATGCGAACGGTGCCCAAAGAAAGGACATCAGCGCGAGCACAGCCAATGGTTTGGGCCACGACAGCGGAGACAGCTCACGACCCAGCGCCAGAAGCAGGTCGTCTGAGCCGTAGTACGTCTGGTACATCGCATTCCACCTTAGGCAGTGGCCAACGGCGGCGCGACGCCAACGTCTTGAGCCGAAACACGGTCGCCGCCGCTCACCAGTATATCACGCCTGTCCGGATACGTAGAGCGTCCTAGGAAGGAGAATTCTTCGAGGTGCCATGGGCATCCTGCCCATGATCCCCATCACGGGCTTCCAGCCCGTGACGCGGATTACAGGATCGTAGCGAGGCTGTGTTCGTGGTGCATGCTGGTCGAGGGCTGAACCAATCACATTGCTTGTGTATCCCCTTCAGGGAATTGGCGAGGGCGGGGCGCGCTGACCCCGGGTAGGCCTTGCTGCGCGGCGGCCAACCCGGGGCTAAGGGTATGTAGGCCCGTTGGGCCATTTCGGCGGCTCGGCGCCGCCGCGTCACGTTGGCGTGTCCACTTTCATCGGTTATCAGAATATCGGGCCGCTTCGTCCAGTCCGAAACCAAACGCACTACAAGCGAATCCCCGAGGCGCCATGGGCATCCTGCCCGTGATGGGGATTAAAGGACAGATTCAATGGCTACGTTGCACGCCGTCGACGACTGGAAGCCTGCACCACAATCGGCGAGTCCTCGCACCCGGGAGCACTGATTTTTCGTTGGCGCTGTGCTTTGTAGTACGCAAGGAGGAGACATCCTGGGCAACCCAGGCCGCTCTGCACGTGGCCGTCGCTGCGTGGATCGTTAGTCCTTGGCGGTGGCGGGTTGGAAAACCCGCCCTCCTTGTCCGGACGTCTACTCCCCAAACACTTCCCGGATGGCTTCGAGGTAGGCCATGCCGTGGACGGTGTCGGGTTCGAGGTCGCTGCCTTCGGTCCATTCGTTCCAGGCGTTGAGAGTGAGGATTCTGGGCGTGGTCCGGCCCTCGTCTAGGAAGGCCTTCGCGTCCTGCAGGGCCTTCTTGAAGGCCTCCGGCGTGTTGCCTTCGAGCGTGGGGGTGAAGGGGTAGCCGAGGTTCTCGTAGACGTCCGTCTGCACCGTGCGCGGCGACGGGTCCCAGCCCATGGATACGTTGGGGAAGTACGGCAACTCGTAGCGATCGGTGAAGGTCACGTAGTCCTGGGCGGACAATTCCTGCATGCGCGCGTACGAGGTCTTCGGGAAGTCGGGCATGGGCTGGTGGTGCAGCCACACGTAGGACGTGATGCTGTCGAACCCGAGTTGGTCCAGCAGATCGTTCACGTTCTCCACGGGCTGCTCGTTGGGCAGCACTTGCCGGCCCCACACGACGGCGTTGAGATGCAGCTCGCCGTAGCCCGCGGCGCGAACCCGCGCGCGGAAATCGTCCAGCCCGGCGCGCGTGGCTTCCACGCTGCCGAAGGTTAGCAGCAATTCGGAGAGATCGTAGAAAGACACGTATAACCCGCCGTTCACGCGCCAGTACGAGGGATGACCGAAATACGTCGCGATCATGTGATCCGTGGCCGCCGTGAACGCTTCGGGCGAAACCTTCCCCTCAGCGAGCAGGTTGTACGGTTTCATCCGTTTTGCAGGTTGAATGTCGAGCCAGTCGTGGTTGGCCCACATGAGCGAGAACTTGAGCCGTTCCACGTTAGGCGCCTTCAGAAAGCCCTTCTCGAGCGCGCGGTCTAAATAAGGGCCGTCCTCAT
>JAHDWY010000004.1:0-17166 GCA_023384315.1 Candidatus Hydrogenedentota bacterium
ATTCTATACGCTGCAGCAGTCCTTCTACCTCGCCATGATGTACACCCTTTGGCAGGCCTGCGAAGCGCGCGACGAAAAAACAACCATCCGCTGGGGCGCGACCACCGTTCTCGCCTATCTCGGCGGGCTGCTCTCCGGACCGCACTCGATTTTCTTCCTCGGACCCGCAGGCGCCTACGTGGGACTCCGGTTTCTGTACGAACGAAAGCCGAAATCGCGATGGACCGCCATGATCGCCGTCGTGGCGATCGCGGGCGTGCTTACGTTAGCCGGACACTTTCTCACGCTGCCCAAGGCTGAGTTCGACGCCATCTTCAAGGAAGCGCAGATTGGCCAACCGCCGCCGAACCCGCGCGATTGGGATCAGGCGGATCCCTTCTACTACTTCCGATTCTTCACGAACAACCTCAGCACCGGATACTTCATCCTGGCATGCATCGGAGTCGTCTGGATGACGTGGCGCGAGGGACGGCGCGGTCTCTTCGCCGCGTTGGCCATCGTCGTTCCCCTGCTCGTGCTGAACTTCCTCATCGGGTACCGGCGTCACCGCTTCGTGTTCTTTGCATACCCCTTCTATGTCGCCGCCTTCGCCTATGCGATGGTGCGGCTGGCCGCGTTCCTCGCGACCTGGCGGCGCTCCTGGATTCGCATGGCGGCTGCGGCCGCGATACTCGTCTTCGCCTTGCGCCTGTCGGTGTCGACGGTCCGCCTGGTGCGCGACACCTTGGGCGTGGCGGGAGGCGCGGATGAGACCTTGGCCGTGGTCCACCCCGAATGGCGCAAACCCTGCCACTACGTGCGCGACCACCTCGACGGCGCGGTGGTGCTTTGCACGACGTACATTACCGCCAGGTACTACGTGGGGCAGGTCGACAACTGGTACCCCAGCCGGGTCGTCGTCTGGGAGCATATCGAGTCGGGAATGGACGGCCTCCAGACCCTCGACGACTTAAAGGCCTACGTACGCGAACATCCCAAGGGCTATTTCATCGCCGAGTACCGCCGCTTTCACCACTGGCCCCATCTCTTCGCGGAAGACATCGCCTGGGTCGAAGCCAATATGACACTGATTGACGAAGCCTGTGGCGATGACGTTTTCGTCTACGCGTGGGGAATGAATTAGCGTGGCGCAGCGGACGACCACTCGTTTACAATTGTGCGACCCAAACGATTTGACCAGGCATCGGAAATAGACGCACCTTGGACTACGCGAAGAACTACGAGCGATGTTGCCTTGAATCGACCAACGCCCTCCAACGCTGGTTCATGCAGGTCATGACGCGCAAGGCCCAGGCTATTGGGCAGAAGGGCCACAAGATCTGGTCGCTCAAATACGCGATCGACGAGTACTTCCAAGGCAATACCAACTTGCGCGTGCTCGATTGCGGCGCCTGGAACGGATGGTTCCTCAGTTATGATTCGCCGCAAATCAGCCAGCGGATCGCGCTCGATTTCGACGCCCACTTCGGGCCGCAACTCCTCTCCGAAGGCGTCGGCTTCGTTCTAGCCGACATGGAGAAGGGCTACTTTCCCCTCGCTGCAGGATCTATCGATCTCCTCGCCATGACCAGCACGCTCGAACACCTCGGGTGTCCCGAGAAGATTGCGACTGAGATTTATCGCGTGCTCAAGCCCGGAGGCGTGGTTTTCATTACCGTGCCCGACATCATGAAATACAAGTTCCGGTTCTGGAACGACATTACCCACAAGCGCCCCTTCACGCGCGACGCCCTGGCCTTCCTCTTCGAGACCCACGGGTTCGACACGCTCGAACTCTGCTCCTATAACCACAACCTTTTCGTGGCCGGCAATCTGTTCCCCCGGCCCATCCACCGTTTCCTCATGCGATTCCGCGGCGACGCCCTGCTCTACATCGGAAGGAAACCCGCACCGTGAAGCGGGCCCAGTCCGCGCTGTTCGACCGGCTTGCGGCCGGCGACCGGCTCTACACCTATCCGCAGGAATCTCTCGACAAGTTGAATGCCCTCGTGCCCGCCAAGGGCCGCACCCTGGATGTGGGTTGCGGCGACGGAACCATCCCCGAGTGCTTCGACGCGGATTTCACCGCCGGCTTCGACGTGTCTTTTCGCTGCGCCCAATTGGCTCGAAGCCGGGGAATTCGTGCCGCGGTGGCCGATGCCGCAAATGGCCTGCCCTACGCCGACGAGACCTTCGACACGATCTACTGCGTCGATGTCTTGCATCACCTGGAACAACGCTGGGAGCCCGTGTTTGCGGAGTTAAACCGGGTCCTGCGTCCCGGCGGGACCCTTGCGATTGTCGAACCTGACGCCCGCAATCCTTTCGTTCGATGGACGCAGGCGCCGGGTTCGCCCATTCGTGTCGCGCCCTACGACAACGAGCCGGCAATAGACCCCGCGGAACTTACCCCATTCCTGGAGCGCCGTGGATACGAGTTGACGGTTCGGCCTATCCACATCGAAGGCGAACAGGTGGAACGCAGCGTCTTTCCCTTGTGGCAGCGGCTGGCCAAAGCGCCCTTCACGCTTGCGCTGGCATTCCAATACCGGAACCAGCCCAACAAGTTTGTTATCCTTGCCCGAAAACAGGACTGAGAGGCCATGGCAGCGACTTTTCAGGACAGGGTGATCGTGATAACTGGCGCCACGGGAACGGTGGGGCAGGGGCTTGCCCGCCACTTCGCATCCCGAGGCGCGCGGCTCGTGTTGACCGCGCGCAATCAGGACCGTCTGGACGCTTTCGCGAAGGGTCTATCCCCCGGCCAAGTTCATGCGAGGACCGCCGATTTGTCCAATCCGGATTCGCTCCGCGCTCTTGAATCGTTCCTAAGAGACGCGGTTCCCCAGGTGGACGTACTTATCAACAACGCCGCCGACGTCACCTCCAAGCCGCTCATGGACACCAGCCTGAAGGAAATCGATGGCCAGATCCGGACCAACGTCACGGGAACCCTTCAGCTTTGCCGGTTGCTGGTCCCTTTGATGCAAGACGGGATGAAGCGCATCGTCAATATTTCCTCCCTGGCAGGATACAAGCCAAACCCGGCGCAAACCGTGTATAGTATTTCCAAATCGGGCGTCAACGCGATTTCGGCGGCCCTGCACGCCGAACTCCGCGCCCAGGGGTTCCACGTCCTGAATGTGGCCCTCATGGGAATCGGCGACGAACCGCGCCAGGTTCCTGTATCGGATTTCGCAGCCCGGTTGGAACGCGCCGTTGAGCGCCGGCAACACGAACTATTCTTGTACCGCCGCACAAAGTGGTTGATGCGCCTGTATGGGTTGATCCCCGCGTTGGCGCGATTGCGCTGAGCAAAGGAAAGGACGAGCATTTCATGCATTCCAGTGAGAAGGTCGGGGTCCTCATCATCAATACCGGAACGACGGCGGCGCCCCGGGCGGAAGAAACCCGAACCTACCTGCGCGAGTTCCTCTCGGACCCCCGCGTGCTCGACATCAATCCCGTCGTGCGTTGGCTCCTCCTGAACCTGGTCATCCTCCGAAAACGCCCCAAGGATTCCGCCCACGCGTACAGCCAGATCTGGACCGACCAAGGTTCCCCTTTATTGGTCATTACGCGCGAACTCATGGCGGGGTTGAAAGAGCGCATGCCCGAAACCGAGTTCGCCATCGGAATGCGTTACGGAAAACCCTCGATCGAAGATGGGTTGAACGAACTCATTGAGAAGCAAGTGGACCGCATCATCCTGGCGCACCAGTTCCCCCAGTACTCGTCTGCTGCGAACGGGTCGGCGCTGGAACTCGCCTACCAGCTCGCGGGCAGGCCGTGGAACGTACCGCACCTTTCCGCGCTGCCGCCGTTCTACGACGACCCCGGGTTTATCGAATCCTGGGTCGCGGTCAGCAAACCGGTTCTGGAATCCTTCCAACCCGACCACGTCTTGATGAGTTACCACGGGCTTCCCGAACGGCACGTCCAGAAAAGCGACACGACGGGCGGGGCCCACTGTCTTCAGTCCGACGACTGCTGCGACCGGATCTGCGTTGCAAACAAGTGGTGCTACCGGGCCCACTGCTTCGAAACCAGCCGATTGCTTGCACAGCGACTTGGTTTGGGTCCAGACGACTACAGTATATCATTTCAATCCCGACTCGGCCGGGATCCCTGGATACAACCGCCGACGGATGTGGTGGTACCGGACTTGCCGAAGGACGGGATTAAGAGGCTCGCCGTCATGTGCCCGTCCTTCACCGCCGACTGTCTTGAGACGCTGGAGGAAATCGGGCTTCGCGCCAAGAGCGATTTCCTGACTGCGGGCGGCGAGGCGTTCCAGTTTATCCCCTGCCTCAACAGCCATCCCACCTGGGTCGTCGCACTCGTGCGCATGCTACAACGGATTTGACTCGAAAAACTGAACGCGGACCGTGGCCTCCGTGCCGCGATACGCGCTCCGAGAACGTAGCGACTAATGTGAGTGGTTAGCCTTGTACGTTAATAATGCCTGCTCCGTGCTGGTTGTGCTGCGCTTTCACGGCGATGGGCGCCTCCTCGCGGGTCAACTTGTCGAAGGCTTCGTGCCAGGTGTCGCGCATGCCCGTGAGATGCTCGATAGCTTCTTCCAGGGGCGCGACCTCTTTTCGGATGTTGGCCTTGATCAGCAAGTGCTGGAAATACTCGTAGACCCGGTCCAGGTTTTTTGCGAGATCCCCGCCAACCTTCATATTCAATGCGCCGCGCAACTCGGCGATAATGTCCTGCGCCCGCAGGAGGTTGTTGTGGACGCCCTCCGTCTTGCCGCGCGCCAATTGCCGCTTCGCTTCTTCCGCGCGCTGAATAGCGCCGTTGAACAGCATCACAATCAACTTGCCTTGTGAAGCCGTTTCGACGTTGACTTTCCGGTATGCGCCATAGTCTGCGGCAGTGTTCGCCATATGCTGCTTCCCCTCTCGCCTTGCTTAGAAGATACTCAACCCACCGCCGATGGCGGACAACGCTGCGCCTTGAGACTGATAGGTGGCCGACAACTGTTCCAGTTTCGAGAACTGCAACCGCAGCCGCTGTTCCTTCTGGGCCACCCGGTCTTCAAGCCGGTCTATCTGGTCGTTCAAACTTTGAATCTGCTGATCGAAAATGCCGTTACTACGCACGCGCTCGTTCAGGAAGCCCTGCGTACTGGTCGCTTCATCGAGGTACTCGAAAAAGAGATCCGCGATCCCGGTTTCTCCCGAATTGGAGAACAGGTCTTCCACATTGCCGCGGTTGGTGCGCAGCGCCTCGCGGAACGCGTCCTCGTCGATCTGGAGTTCCGAGAGGCTGCTCGAATCGAAACTGTCGCCGGTGCTGATACCGACCTGCGTCAAGGTCTTGAACGTGCCGCTGATGCCCGACACGGTGCTGAATACGTTGCCGCGCAGGAAGTCTTCGATGAAGCGGATGGAACTGTCGTTCTCCAGTAACCCGCCCTGGCCGACGATGCCCCGTATGGCCGCGACGGATGCATTAAACTCGTCCACAAACTCCTGCACATCCTCGAGGATCGCGTCGTCGTCCACGGACACGGTCACCGTGCTCGTTCCCACGCTTTGCAGGTTCAGCGTCACGCCGCCGATGGCGTCGGCCACTTCGTTCGTGTTGCGCGTCAAGGTGGCGCCGCCGTTGATCGTAAACTGCGAATCGTTGCCCGCCGTCTGTGTCGCCGTGGCCAGATTGGTTACGTTCAGGAAATTGCTCGTGTCGGATGCGAAATTGATTGTGCGGCTGCCGAGCGTCTCGGAGACTACGCGGATGGTATCGGTCGATGCGTCGTAGCTTGCCGTGACGCCCGCGTCGCTGTCATTGATCCGGCCCAGGATGTCCGACAAGGAATCCACGCTCGCGTCAACGTTAATGGAAATTCCATTCACCCGGAAACTGCCCGATGTGATCGCGCCGCCGGCGAAGTTCACCGTGTTCAGCACGTCCGTCGGATTGATCGCGCCCAGATTTCGCGTACTCGTTACTTCCGTCGAACCGCCCGTCCCGGTCGTTTGCGTTGCCTGATCCACGCGGATTACTTCGAGGAAGTTGCTGTCGTCGTCGGTGGCCCCGAAGTTGATCACGCTCGTATCGTTGGCCGCGGTATTGGCAATTGTCACGCGATCGGTCGTGGCATTGTAGGTCGCGGTCACACCGGCCGCGCTGGAGTTGATGGCGTTGAGGATCGAGTTCAAGCTGTCCGTAGTCGGATCGACTGTGAACTGTACGCCGTTGATGCTAAACGTTCCCGCCTCGATTTCAGTCGTGATACCGCTGTTTTCCAGCGTGGCATTCGGATCGATGGGACTACCCAGCGAAGCGCTGCTCGTCGCCACCGTCGCGCTCGCGAGTTGAATCACGTTCACGCTGTACGACCCGGAGACGGGAGAAGACCCGGAAATCTCGGCCGTGAGCACTGACTCCTCGCTGGAAGTCGCCGCGAACTGGCTGAAGATGTTGTTGAAGCGAAAGTCCTGCGCGCGATTGCGCAGGTCCGTGAGCGTGGTGCGCAGCTCGCGCACCGCCGTCTGGCGCTGCGTGAGAATGGAGATACGGTCCTGAAGCCGCAGGATGGGTTGCCGCTCCAACTGGATAAGCTGGCGGATGATGCTGTTGCTGTCGAGGCCGGTAATCAGGCCCCCAACGCTGAAGCCACCGCTCATCGCATCACTCCCAAACCGAATCGTCCGCTATCGGCGATCCGCCTCTTGCGCCATCCATCCGTGGAGTTCAACGCGTTACCTGCCGTCCCGTCCAGGGACACTACCCGTCTTGAGGTTTATCGGCACGGGCTACCGAAAGCTTTAGTGGCAACCCGAATTCGGTATCGCGCGGTCCTAAAGGTATTAATGAAAATCACTTAAGAATGATGATCGGATTGAGTAAGGTGTCTATTTTGTTGCTAAAATAGTGTCCGAAATGCGAATTATAGCGTAAGCCGAATTGGATTTATTGAATTTTAGCTCCAATTTGCGGGATAAAATCTCTGGAAATGCCTTCCGCTTCTCCAGAACTTCCCACCGTCCGGTTCTCCATTATACCCCATACCGCTGGTTCCGGTTTGATCGCGTTGCCCGATCCCGCTAGGCTGCCGTCTGCAAACGGGGAGCAGCACATCATGAAGGAAGTTTCGCGACGAGAATTCATCCAACGCGGCACTGCGGGAGTCGTTGCCGCGAGTGCAGTAGCGGCAAGTTCGAGCGCCCAAGCGCCGGAACGCCGTAACTTCGTGCTCCTCATGTCCGACGAACACAATCCCTTCGTCTCGTCGGTCCACGGGCACCCGATGGTCCAGACCCCGAATCTGGACCGGCTCGCCGCCCAGGGGACTATGTACGAAAACATGTACTGTCCGTCGCCTCTGTGTTTGCCCTGCCGCAGCTCCTTTATGTCGGGCCGGCCGGTTCACGAGATCCAGTGCTACAACAACTGCAACGCCATTCCCTTCGAGTACCCGTCCTACGGCCAGGTGCTTCGTGAACAGGGCGTACATACCGCTCACATCGGCAAGGTAGACGTCTATAGGCCCGCGGAAGACCTTGGTTTCTCCGAAATGCTCCTGCCCGGTGACCGGCAGCCACCGGGCGACGAGAACATCTCGCGCGACCCCCTTGCCATCCGTGCGGACGGCGCCTCCCGTGCGGGCGGATACGGTCCGCGCGACCGGAACCCCTTTGGAGGGGACGATCGCGTCGTGGAGCGCGCCCTGGAGTGGCTGGCGACGAAGCCAGCGACACTCGACCAGCCCTGGGTGCTGGTGGTGCAGGTGGTCAAACCGCATTTTCCGCACACGGTAACCCGGGAGTTGTGGGACCTGTACCCGGAAGGCGAAGACTTGCCGGAGTACGGCCGAGACGCCGAATCGGCAAATCATCCCTATGCCCAGGATCTGCGGGCCCATTTCCAGACCGACCAGTTCTCCGAAACGGACACCCGCGGGCTGCGCCGCGGCTATCTCGGCTGCGTCACCTACGTGGACCGCCAGTTGGGCCGTATCATGGACGCCCTGGAAGCCCATGGCCTTACGGAATCCACCGCGCTCGCGTATACGTCGGACCACGGCGAGATGCTTGGCAAGTTCGGTATGTGGTGGAAATGCAGCCTCTACGAGGATTCCGCCCGAGTTCCCCTGATTATGTCTGGCCCGGGCGTTGCCGCAGGCCGGCGCGTGACGACCCCCGTCGACCTCCACGATGTGCGCGCGGAGCTGTTCGCGGCGACGGGCGCGACGCAACCCTCGGGCTGGTCCGGCACGGCGCTGCGTGAACTCGCGCCGAACGACCGCGACCGCGTGGTTTTTTCCGAGTACCACGGGCACGGGACGCGCTCCGGCGGCTACCTGATCCGGAAGGGCGACTGGAAGCTCATCTACTGCATGGCGGCGCCGCACCAGCTCTTCAATCTCGCGGAAGACCCCGCCGAGCTGACCAACCTCGCCGAGGCCCATCCCGAGAAACGGAAAGAACTCGAATCCGAACTGCGCGCGATCTGTTCGCCCGAATCCGAGAACGATCGGGCGACCGCGTCTATCCAGCGCCAGCTCGACGCCATCGCGGCCGCCCGGAAACCGGCTGCTACTTGATGCTGAACTGCTTCACGATGGTCCCCAGTTCGTCCGTTTTCTTGGGGTGCGTGTTGATGATCGTCACCTTGCCGTCCGGCCCCACGGCCAGCGCGTAGGCCATCCAGGAGTACCCCGCGCCGGAGTCCATGATTGGGACGACCGTGTAGGCCCCGCCGGACCCATAGGATCCCTGCGCCTGCATCGCGGAGCCCACAGTGGCGACGGTGGCAGGCGCGCTGGACTGCGCTTTGGCCACTGGAATCGACTGGGCCGCGAGGGCGCCGATCAGCGCGGAAACGACACAAAGACCGAAAATCAGCATTACGCGAGGCTGCATCATGATGGGTTCTCCTCTGTAGCGGTTGAAAGCCCTTGACTGCTCCACAATGTAGCAGAAAGACGAGGCTGTGGAGCAGGCTTCCAGCCTGCGCAGGCTGGAAGCCTGCACCACAATCGCGATACGACAAATGCCGCGGGATTCCCCTCCGTGTAGACGGGATTTCCAACTGTGCAAACGGCATTTACCGCCGGCGTTTGCCTTGGTTTGTGTTACCGGCCGGAGGCACGTACACTATTCCGTTGGAGCGTGCCTGTCACGGTCGATTTGTGACACAACGGTATCGGTATCGAGTGTGCAGTCTTGGCCCGCTTCATACAACCCGTAGAGTTTTGGAAAACGGCCATGGTTTTGCTCCGTTGTGCAACTTAGGAGTCTTGTCGTGTCTGAACCAGCTATGCATTTGCCGGATTCTCCACAGCTCGCGCCATCGTCCGCCAAGAAGCCGGACAAGAGCGTCTTGGCCAAAGGATGCCTCATCGGGTGCGGCGTGCTTGTGGTATTGGCCATTTTTGGTGGAATCGGCGGATTCTTCGTCTTTCGCTCCTTCATGGAAAAGATGGGCGATGCCATGGGCAAGCAACTCGTCGAAGAGTTTGCGGTCATGAAAGACACCGGCCAAGTGCCCGAGGAGCACATGGCACTCTACCAGGAGGTTGTTGATCTCACCGTCCGCCCCGAAACCACCTTTACGGCGGCCATGGTTGCGTCCACGGTCGTCCGAACCAATCTCGAAGACAGTCAGGTCACCCCCGAGGAGCGGCAGGAAGCGGAAGACATGCGAGACTTCCTCTCCGAGAATCCGGAAGCGGGAATGTGGGCGATAGACAGCTATCTGAAGGAACACCCGAAACTCAAGGAACGGGTCGAACAGGCGCAACGCAGTTTCAATCCGACAACCCTATTAGGACCCCAATAACCCACCAGTCTTCGCCGGGCTAATTCCGCCAGAATCCTGGCATGAACAGGACGAGGATGGCGATCATTTCCAGGCGGCCCAGCAGCATGGTGATCGAGAGGAACATCGTGCCCGGCGCGCCGATGAGGTGGTAATCGCGAATTGCGCCCACATGTTCCAAGCCCGGGCCGATGTTGTTGAGCGTGGCGATCATCGCCGTGAAGGCGCTTTCAAAGGGCAGCCCCAGCCACGACAGGAAGAGGCAGCCCATGAAGAACCACATCACGTAGAGATAGATAAACGCGGAAGTTCTGCGCTGCACGTCTTCGCTCACCACGTCGCCATCGATGCGCAAAGGACGGACCGTCTTCGGCCGGAAGGTGGACTCCAGCCGCCAATACACGACCTTCAGCATCATCAGCACGCGGACCACTTTGATCCCGCTGCCCGTGGAACCGGCGCAACCGCCGAAGATCATGATGACCACCAGCAGCATGCGCGAGAAATAGGGCCAGCTGTCGAAGTCATCGGTGACGAAGCCGGTCGTTGTCATGCACGACACGACGTGGAACGCCGCAATGCGCAGGGAGTGCGCGACTTCATGGGTTTCATGATTATCGACCGGCTTGTAGCTCTCGCCGCCCACCGGAAAATCGCCACGGACACCCGCGAGATTGATGGTGATGGCAACGGTGGCCAGCACCAGGATGGTGATATAGAGTTTCCACTCCGAATCCCGCCACAGGGCCTTCCAGTTGCCCATTCCCATTTCCGCGAAAAGGGCGAAATTTGTGCCGCCCACGATCATGCACGCGATGAGTATCAATTCGATTAGCAGGCTTTCAAACGCGGCCGCGCTGGCTTGGCGGTTCGAGAACCCCCCCGTGGCCAATCCACCGAAGGTGTGGCAGAGGGCATCGTAGAAGCTCATGCCGGCGGCCATGAGCGCAATGGTGAATACGACGGTAAACGCGGAGTAGACCTGCACGATCAAGCTCGCGTTCTTCCGGAAGCGGGGCCGCAACCGGCTCGGCGAAGGCCCGGTGGCTTCGGACTTGGCGATCAGCTTGCCCCCGGAGCCAAAGTAGGGAAGCACGGCCACGAACATGATCACGATACCGATGCCGCCAATCCAATGGGTAAACGACCGCCAGAAGAGGATGCTCTTCTCCATGGCTTCGATGTCGGGGATCACCGTGCACCCGGAAGTTGTAAAACCCGAAGCGCTCTCAAAATAAGCGTCGATAAAACCGAGCGATCCGGCGAAGTAAAAGGGCAAGGCGCCCAAAGCGCTCGTCACGATCCACGACAATCCGACCAAACCAATCGCTTCGCGTTCGTAGATGCGATTGGGCGCACCTTTACCGAGCCAAAGCAGGATGGCCCCGGCCACGCCGCAAACCACACTCGAGGCCAGCAACGCCTCGATGGCATGCCACTCCCGGAAATAAACGGCCCAGGCCGCCGACGGCAGCATGGCAATCCCGATGGCGATGCAGATAAACCCAATATAACGTGCAAGAATTCTGTAGTTCATACCGGTGCAGCGTATCCGATTCTCAGTTTTGTTGTTTCCAGAAGGTCTGCCCGTTTGTAGGCGCTTGCCGATTCTACCGTCGCCAGAATGATGGCATGAACAACACCAGAATTGTGACCAATTCCAACCGGCCCAGTAGCATCGTGAGGGATAGGAATGCCGTGCCAATTGGCCCGATCAGGTGAAAGTCCCGGGCCGCACCCACATGCTCCAAGCCAGGACCGCAATTGTTCAGGCAGGCAGTCATGGCGCTTACGGCGCTATCAAAAGGCAATCCTTGGAGTGACAGGAACAAGCAGCCGAAAACGAACCATCCGACGTAGAGTAAAAAGAACGACAATGCGCGATTCTGCACCGTCTCATTGATAACTTCGCCATTGATGCGGAGCGGACGTACCGTTTTGGGGCGAAACGTTGACTCCAATCGATGGTACGCCAGCTTGGCGTACATCAGCAGGCGGACCACTTTGATGCCGCTTGAGGTCGATCCCGCGCTCCCTCCAATAACCATGATAATAACAAGGGTCATGCGCGAGAAGAAAGGCCAGCGATCGAAATCGTCCGTTGCATAGCCGGTATCCGTCATGCACGAAACCACCTGAAAAGCCGCGACCCGCACCGCATAGCCCAATTCATAATGCTGCGCTTCCGGTATGGGTATAGGGGATTCGCCCCCGTGAGGGAATGGTGCGTGGAATCCAACCAGATTGAGCGCCACGAGAACCGTTGCTCCCGCGAGGATGTAAATGTATAGACGCCATTCCGAATCCTTCCATAGCGCGTTGCGCTCGCCGAGCCACATGGCGGCGAAGAGGCCGAAATTGGTGCCGCCAATAATCATGAAGACGATGATGATGACTTCGATTGCCACACTGTTGTATTCGCCGATACTACCTTGGCGGTTCGAGAATCCTCCCGTGGCCAGGCCGCCGAAGGCATGCACCAAGGCCTCGTAGAAGCTCATGCCCGCCAACATCAGCGCGGCCGTATTGAGAAAGGTCAGGACCAGATAGATCTTGAAAATCAGCGTGGCGCTTTCGCGAAACCGAGGCAATGGACGGCTCGCTGTTGGTCCGGTCGTTTCGGACCGTACAATGAGTTTGCCGCCGGCGCCGATGTACGGGAGCACTGCGACGAACAAAATGATAATACCGATACCACCGAGCCAGTGGGTCAGCGATCGCCAGAAGAGGAGGCTCAAATCCACCGATTCAATGTCGGGCAGCACCGTAGACCCGGTAGTCGTGAAGCCCGATACGCTTTCAAAGATGGCATCGTTCAGCCCGAGTACACCATTGAAGTAGAAGGGAAGCGCGCCAAGAACGGACACGAGGATCCACGTCAATCCGACGAGTCCGATGGCTTCACGTTCAAATACTTTCGCGACGGCGCCTCGTCCCCACCAGCTCAGGCCCAGCCCAAATACGATGGACAGCGCCGCGGACGCGAGCAAGCATTCCAAAGAGACAATCTCGCCAAAGTACATGGCCCAACCTGCACAGGGCAGCATAGCGGTACCGTTTGCGATGCAGATGAGGCCCAGGTACTTGGCCATAATACGATGGTTCATGGATCTACTCTCCGGTGCGCCCCGTACTTACTTACGCGCCGGTCGTCAGGACCACTTTCCCCGCGCTCTTGCGATCTGAAACGAACTGCTGGGCTTCGGCGGCCGCTACCAGGGGGAACTGGTGTCGCGCCACGATGCGGAGTTTGCCTTCCCCCAACCATTGCTGGAGATCGCGCAACGACTTCGCCATGGCTTCCCCATCGACCGTGTAGGCCAGGAGATGGAATCCGGAAACGGTAAGATTGTTCGCCAGCAGATGAATGGCATTGACCGTCGCCGGTTGCCGGCTCGCGGCGCCCAGGGTAATCAGACGGCCGCGGGTCTTGATGCAGCGCATGCTCTTATCGAACACTTCGCCCGCCACCGATTCGACCACCAACTCGCAGCCCTGGCCGTTGGTGATCCGTTTCACCTCCTGCGCGAAATCCTTCTTCGCGTAGTTCACGGGGTGATCGCAACCGAGTTCGCTCAGCAATTCGACTTTCTCTTCCGAACTACACGTGCCGATCACCGTTGCGCCCACGTTCTTGGCGATCTGCACCATCAGCGTGCCGAGACCCCCCGCTGCAGCTTGTAAGAGGACAGTCTGCCCGGCGGATAAGTTACCAAGGGTCAGGAGCGCGTGATAGGCGGTCAAGTACTGACACGGCACGGCGGCGGCCGCCGCGAAGTCGAGGCTGTCCGGTTTCGGGAAAAGCCGCGCAGCATCCGCGACTACGTATTCGCTATATCCGCTCTCGCAAAACGCCATGACGGCGTCACCCGCCTTGTACGCAATTTCACCGGAGCCCACCGCGTCGATCGTCCCAGCAACTTCAAAGCCCACGCCAAAGGGCGGTTTCGGGCCGTTCGGATACAGCCCTTCGCGCTGCATGATGTCGGCGTAGTTCAGGCCGGCCGCGTGAACTTTGATGCGAACCTGCCCTTCGCGTGGTTTAGGGACCGGCACGTCACGGACTTCCAGTACTTCCGGTCCGCCAAACTTCGTTGCAATAACCGTCTTCATAGCTGCCTTCCGATGGTTGGGTTCCGGTTACCTTTACGTCTGTGCGGCGATGCGTTCAAGCCCGCCCATGTAAGGACGCAAGGCCTCGGGCACGATGACTGAGCCGTCTTCTTGCTGGTAGTTCTCGATTACGGCGATGAGCGTGCGGCCCACTGCGAGCCCGGAGCCGTTCAGCGTGTGCACGAACTCCGGCTTCTTGTCGCGGCGGAACCGGATGTTCGCGCGCCGCGCCTGGAAGTCCGTGCAGTTCGAGCACGAACTGATTTCGCGATACGTGTTTTGTCCCGGCAGCCAGACCTCGATATCGTAGGTCTTCGCCGCACAGAAGCCCATGTCGCCCGTCGACAGCGTGACGACTTGGTAGGCGAGTCCGAGCTTCTGGAGAATGGTCTCTGCGTTCTTCGTGAGCTTTTCGAGTTCCTCCGCCGAATCTTCCGGTGCGGTGAATTTGTACAGCTCCACCTTGTCGAACTGGTGCTGCCGCAACATGCCGCGCGTGTCTTTCCCATAGGACCCCGCCTCGCTGCGGAAGGAGGGCGTGTAGGCGGCGTAGCAAATGGGCAACGCGTCGCCGCTCAGGATTTCGTCGCGGTGCAGGTTCGTCAACGGCACTTCGGCGGTCGGCACGAGCCAGAGATCCCGGTCCTTGATCGTGAATGCTTCCTCGGCGAACTTCGGCAACTGGCCGGCGCCTTCCATGCTCGCGCCCAGCACCATGAACGGCGGCAGAATTTCCGTATAGCCATGTTCGTTGATATGCGTGTCGAGCATGAAGCTAATCAGGGCTCGCTCCAATCGCGCGCCCAATCCTCTGAGCACCGTGAACCGCGCACCCGAAACCTTCGCACCCGCCTCGAAATCCAGGATGCCCAATTGTTCGCCCAGTTCCACGTGGTCCTTGGGCGTGAACGAGAACTCCGGCGGCGTTCCCCACTGACGCTCGAGACGGTTCGCGCTCGCGTCGGGTCCAATCGGCACGCTCGCATCCGGCGTGTTCGGGATGATCAGCATGGCCTCGCGCAGCGCGTTGTCAGCATCGCGCACTTTTTCTTCCAGCGCTTTCACCTTCTGGCTGACCTCTTTCATCGCCGCGATCGCGCCGGAAGCGTCCTCTTTGTTCTTTTTAAGACGTGCGATTTCGTCGTTCGCCCGGTTCTGTTCGGCGCGGAGTTGTTCCGCTTCGTGCAACACCTGACGCCGCTTGCCCTCCAGCTCGAGCACGGCGTCCAGGTTGATGTCCGAACCGCGGTTGGTCAGGGCCGTCCGCAGGGCGTCCAGGTTCTCACGAATCAATTTCACGTCAATCATTTCGGGTGCATTTCCTTTCGGGAGTCGCCGCGAATTGTAGAATGCGGGGAGTATGCATACCGCACAGGCAACGTGCGTTACTCTCGGGGTTTTCGTCAGATTGTCTTGCTAACGCGACACGCGAAACAAGTCGAGGATGCGCTCCAAATCGTCCAGCGAATAATACTCGATCTCGATCTTGCCCTTACTGGCATCCGCGCCCTGCGTTCGCAGCGAAACCTTGGTTCCAAGCGCCTTGCGCAAATCGTCTTCAATCGCGGCGACGTGCGGGTTCCGTTCCGGCTCGCGCCGGGAGCGCGGTTTCGCGGGCGTTGCCAGTTTCTCCACCTGGCGCACCGACAGGCCCCGCTCGATGGCCAACCGGCAGGCGGCGCTCTGGTCCTTCGGCGATTCCAGCGCCAGCAACGCGCGCGCATGCCCCATGCTGAGGGCGCCTTCGGCGACGGCCCGTTGCACGTCGGCGGGCAGGTTCAGTAAGCGCAACGTATTCGTGACCGTGGCGCGTTTCTTACCCACCTCGGCGGAGAGTTCTTCCTGTGTCCAGCCAAATTCGTCAATCAGCGCCTGGTAGGCCTCGGCCAACTCGATGGCGTTCAAATCCTCGCGCTGGATATTTTCGATTAGGCCCAACTTCAACATGTCCGCATCGGACACATCGCGGCAGACCGCCGGAACGGTTTCCAAACCCGCCATGACGCTCGCGCGCACGCGGCGTTCGCCGCTCACCAGTTCATACCCGCCGCCGCGCGCCTTGCGGACGATAACGGGCTCGAAGACGCCCTCCCGGCGGACCGACTCGGCGAGTTCTTCCAGCGCTTCTTCGTTGAAGGTCACGCGAGGTTGCTTCGGATTCGGTTTGATGCCGTGGGGATCGAGGTGGAGGATGCGGTCGTCGTCGGAATCCGCGCCCGCCTGCGCGCTGGGCGCAACGGGGGCCGGTTCGTCGTCCCGGGCCGGGCCCGATATCAGCGCGCCCAGTCCGCGACCCAGACCGCCCTTCTTCATTTTAGCCACGGGCGATTACCTCCCTCGCCAACGCCAGATACGCCGTCGCGCCCGGCGATTTCGCATCGTACAGGATTACAGGCTTGCCGAAACTCGGCGCCTCGCTCAATGTCACGTTCCGCGGAACGACGGTTTCGTA
The DNA here is from genome assembly GCA_023384315.1 of Candidatus Hydrogenedentota bacterium. Classification (GTDB taxonomy): domain Bacteria; phylum Hydrogenedentota; class Hydrogenedentia; order Hydrogenedentales; family SLHB01; genus JAHDWY01. Next base: position 16,322 of record JAHDWY010000004.1, read on the forward strand.
TACCTTTTCACCCAAGTGGGACCGCACGTCTTCCACCACCTGCCGCGACAGGTTTGTGTGCTGGTGCATCGTCAACAGCACACCTTCGATTCGCAAACCGGGATTGAGATTGTCTCTGACCAGTTTGATGGTTTGCAGCAGCTCGCTCAAGCCCTCCAGGGCGTAATACTCGCACTGCAACGTGATCATCACCGCGCTCGCCGCGACCAGCCCGTTGACGGTCAACAGACTCAATGACGGCGGGCAATCGATGATGACGTAATCGTACTCGTTCTGGAGCGGCTCCAGGCAGCGCCGCAGCCGGTACTCCCGGGATTCGATGCCGACGAACTCCACCTCCGCGCCGACTAATTGACGGTTGGACGGCACCAGGAAGAGGCTGTCCAGCATGGTCCCTTGCACCACCTGGCTCAGGGGCACGTGCTCCACCATGGCGTCGTACAGCGTGTGGGCGAGGGTATTCTTGTTCACGCCCAAACCGCTGGTCGCGTTGCCCTGCGGGTCCAGGTCGATCAACAACACGCGCCGGCCGGCCGCGGCGATGGAAGCGGAAAGGTTGACCGCCGTCGTGGTTTTACCCACGCCGCCCTTCTGATTCGCTATCGCGATGACTCGGCCCATGTTCTCCGCCGCACCGTACGGGCACACCCCTGCTGTCTGAGGAGTTAGCGCCCCCACAAGGACAACAAAAACGGCGCACAAATGCGCCTGCCCTGTAAGCCGCGTATGATACGGTTCGGGCTGTGGGGGAGTCAATTGGGGGACGGATAGGTCGACGCGAGCCCGACGCGCACACAAGGACCGACACGGACCGACACGGACCGACACGGACCGACACGGACCGA